>NZ_JAVRBF010000646.1:0-281 GCF_032436805.1 Streptomyces sp. P17
GCCGAGCCGTCGGTGCGCCACGACCCGGAGCGGGCTGTAGCCGCCTGCACCGCGGCGGCGGTCACCGTCGTCTGTGTCCGGCCCGGGTCGGACTGCGGCGGGTCAGGATCGGACGGTGGCGAGATCGGAGGCGGCGGCGCGGACGGGGCACCGATCCGGCCCACCACCATCCCCCCCGACGCACCCTACACCAACCCAACACGATCACCGACGACTGGCACACCACCGACATACGGCACCGTCACGCGACCCGCCGAGGTGGTCACCGTCACCACACCCGC
>NZ_JAVRBF010000647.1:0-281 GCF_032436805.1 Streptomyces sp. P17
TTCGATCGCGAGATACGAGAACACCCCGTCGCGGGCGGCGCCGAGCGTCAGCGTCTCATGCTCGGCGATGACGAAGCTGCGACAATTGGCCACCGGCGTGCCGTTGACGCTGATGATGCGAGCCGCGCCGGCGAGAGCGAAACGCACCGCCCCGTCGCGCGCCACGAAGGCCGCGCCGAACGGGCCGATTTCGATCGCCGCGGCCGATGGCGCGTTGCCCACCAGCGCGTTGGCGAGTGCCAGCGCCGCGGCATCCATGGCCCCGCTCGGCGGCAGCCCGA
>NZ_JAVRBF010000648.1:0-281 GCF_032436805.1 Streptomyces sp. P17
TTGATCTGGTCGCCCGAGTAACCGCGCGCGTGATCACAGAAGGGTCCGAGGATGATCTGGTGGTGTCGGTCTTCGACCATGGCGGCAGCGCCGGTGGTTATGAAAACACCTGGGCGACTGGAAAGCTGTATTTCCAAAGCATGTCGATCAAGAACATCCGCATCCACAACCGGCCCGCATACAACTCCGAGGTGCATTCCTCACGCGATATGGGTGTGGATGAGTTGAACAACAGCTACGTGGATTACGAGCTGACCGACACGATCTTTGTCGTCGGTGCC
>NZ_JAVRBF010000649.1:0-281 GCF_032436805.1 Streptomyces sp. P17
GATCGACCCCGGCCTCGCGCAACGACCGGCGATTCCAGCTTTCCGAAAAGAAGCCGCGCGCATCACCATGACGTGCTGGCGTCAGGACAAGGACGCCGGGAAGGGCGGTGGTCTCGATTTGCATGATAGCCTCAGGCTTCGAACATTCGGAGGCTGTTTATACGCAACCGCAGGGCTTGTCAGCCTGCTCATGAAGAAAAGTGAGCTGCTGCCGGTTTCGTGGACAGCAAGTTAAGCTAGGAGTTTGATCCCAGGTTTTGATGGTGCGATCCTTTCTCAGG
>NZ_JAVRBF010000650.1:0-281 GCF_032436805.1 Streptomyces sp. P17
TAAAGGCATTGACATGCTTACCGGAAAATCCGATGACCCGCATTTCTTCGTTTTGCCCGATATCGGATCGGAACTATCAGAGCTTGAAAATACGACAGTTTCCGATGAAGAAAAAGCTGCCCAGAAAGACGAACTGTTGCAAAATTACGCCATCAAATCGGAGCGTGTACACACCGTAAACCAATTGTTAAAAGCATATACATTGTTTGAAAAAGACGACGAATACGTTGTTATAGACAATAAAGTGAAAATTGTGGATGAGCAAACGGGGCGTATTATGG
>NZ_JAVRBF010000651.1:0-281 GCF_032436805.1 Streptomyces sp. P17
TGCTGGCACTGACCGGGAAAGATTTCACTAAAAGGAATTGATTTCCCCGACGCAGGCAAAAAATGATTTGGACGAAACGACTTTTTCGCTGTTTACAGAACGAAAAACAAAAGGTAAGAAATTAACCCGTATTTCAGCCGATAAGCGCGCCAAAAAGCTTTTCGGTTAAATACACAAATCAACGGAGCAAGAGAAAATGGCAATTGAAGGTTTGAGAACCCCCGTCGGGCGTATTGTTTGGGGAAACCCGAAAAAATCGCAAATCAAGAAAGATCAACGCA
>NZ_JAVRBF010000209.1:0-855 GCF_032436805.1 Streptomyces sp. P17
TTTCCCGCAGCAGGAGCGCCGTCCTTGATCTTGCGCTTGTCCTTCTGCTTGCCCTTGTTACGTTCGAGCCATGCAGCCATCAGGCTACCTGGTTCCTTGTCCTGACGCAGTTCGGTAACGGTTGCACCGCTTTCCTGATGAGCCACGAACTCGATCTGGTTGATTTCACGAGTTTCAGCCGTGGCTTCATATTTGTTGGTTGCATCGTTCTTGGCACTCTTGTTTTCGAGAATGTCAATGAGAGCAACCTTGATTGGCTGGCCCACGAGTTCCGGCAGATGCTCGACGGTCTTCGGCAGTTCCTTGCGTTCTTCAAAATCGTAGAGACGAACGACCTTTTCCTCGCTTTCGAGTTCATCGAACTCTTTTTCGACGGTCAGAAGCGCAATGCTGTTGAGAAGCTGGTAGCCCGGCAGCAAAATCTTTTCATCGGTGAGATTACCGTCTTTGTCCTTCTTGTAATAGAAGTTTTCGCCGTTCTTGTTCGAGATGTAAATCGTCTCGCGATATTCGCCCTTGTCGTCCTTCAGGACGAGGTTTGCAGCGATTGCACCGCTATCAGCAGCGGTCAGGTACACCATTTCGATATTGAAGTCGTACACGTCAGACGGACGACGCGAACCCGTGCTCAGGAGTTCTTCCTGTTCCTGTGAACCCTTGTCCACTTTCAGTTTCGAGAGAAGGCTCATTCTTCATTCCTTTTCATTTGCAAATGTGATTACCTCAATAATCACAAAAAATATTAGTACGCTATTATGCGTAGTAGTCGAACATGTGGTCTAAGAGCTTTTGTGCATCGTTATCGATGAATGTCTGCTCCTTAGTCCACATGCCCATGGGTGCCCGGATACGCTC
>NZ_JAVRBF010000652.1:0-281 GCF_032436805.1 Streptomyces sp. P17
GCCTACGTTTTATAAATCTTTAGAGGGATTGCTCTTAGGAGATTCTAAAAACTATGGTAATGATCCAGTAACTAAAGCAGAGAGCTGATTAGCTAAATTTAATCAACAAAGCACTTCTGATGCTGGTTCAGCTGGTTTATGGAATTTTGAACAAATGAGTTCAATGGTTACTAGCATATTCTCTCAAATTTATGAACAAAGAGCTATGGCTAGTTTATCTACAATGTTAGTAAAACCAGATAAACTTCTTAATAAAAAAATATTAGCATTAAAGGGCACAG
>NZ_JAVRBF010000653.1:0-281 GCF_032436805.1 Streptomyces sp. P17
GTGGCACCGTTGTGGCAGCCGACACAGTTGGTATCGGTGGCAAGATGGATGTACGCGCCTCCGGACCAGCTCGCGAAGCTGGTCGCGGCGCCGGCGTGGCAAGTGATGCAGTCGCGTCCACCAGTGGCGACGTGCCCCGGATAGGATGCGGTGCCACGGCGACCGGAATGACGACGCCGCCGCACATTCCGACCGCCACCATCCAGTGCAGCAATTGCCACAACAATTCGGCAACAAGCTTCACGACCTACACCATGAGTCATGCGGCGGTGACGGGCTCG
>NZ_JAVRBF010000654.1:0-281 GCF_032436805.1 Streptomyces sp. P17
GTTCGGATTCTCAGTGCACGCGAAGGGCACTCGATAGCGGTGAGCACCACGCCGCACGCAGGGCGCCAAAAGATAGTCTCCAACTTATCTCCGTCGTTCTCTCTTAAGTTGCGATATTGCCCAACAGAGACCTATGTTGCATGCGGATCCACGAATGCGCGTCGTCTCGTCGCTCCGTTGACGAGATTTAGGCAAATGATACGATTTCACCTTGTCCGGCTGCGTCGATCGAGCCGGGCGCCGGAATGAAGGCGTGAGGGGCGAGCCCTGTCGTGCCGAGC
>NZ_JAVRBF010000655.1:0-281 GCF_032436805.1 Streptomyces sp. P17
GCTTCTTTATCGTAATCTCACGCGTCGCTACCTCTGAAGTGTTCAGGTTTGGTCGCCCGGCGGCGCGTTGCAAATGCCGCTTTTCTGGCTGCCGAATTGGCAGGCGTAAACCTTGGTGAACTCTGCTCCCAGCAAGAAAACCTGGGCGGAATAGTACACCCAGGCCAGCATAACAATGAGCCCGCCGGCCGCACCGTATGACGCACCGAGGCCGGTGGACCCGATATAGGTGCCGATCAGGAACTGGCCGAGCTGGAACAGAAGCGCCGTAATGACCGCGC
>NZ_JAVRBF010000656.1:0-281 GCF_032436805.1 Streptomyces sp. P17
GCTACGTATTCCTAAGCGCTCTTTCTCGGCCTGAATTCGCGATGCAAAGAATTCACCGGTGACCTGGCGTTGAGAAAATTGGTTATAGACATCTTTGATGACTGGAGAGTTCTGAAGAAGCCACGCTCCTGGATCATCCTCCCTTGCCTTCTGCACCTGCGCAAACTTACTGGCAACTTGAGCATATCGCTGCTGCTTAAACGCAAAATCTGGATCGCTAACATCTGGCTTCATAGCATTTACTGCAGCCATGCCCTGCTGTACGTCACCTTGCACAATCG
>NZ_JAVRBF010000657.1:0-281 GCF_032436805.1 Streptomyces sp. P17
CTTGTGGCAAGTCTGTGGCAAGCGCTTGAGCGCCGCTCAGCACCACACAACGCGGCCATTGCGAAACCAAAAATGCGAGCCGCATTCCTTCTTCCTCCACACCGAAGGAGGGAGAGTGGCGGTCCCATCGTCATGGTGCGTGACACGCCAGCAAGGGCGTTCGTCGGGGAGAAGATTCATATGTAAAATGGATCGGCAGCCGCAGGGACAAATCATTGCTGCCTGCTCCTCGAAACCGTCTTCCTGGACGACGTAGAGCGTCCGACGCTTCAACTGCTTTG
>NZ_JAVRBF010000658.1:0-281 GCF_032436805.1 Streptomyces sp. P17
GCTGCCAGATGTTTTGATTTTTGAGCCGACAGTTTTCGGTGATCCGCGTGGGTTCTTTTTTGAGAGTTTCAGTCAAAGAGTTTTTGATGAGGCGGTTGGGCGTCATGTCGATTTTATACAAGATAACCACTCAAAATCGACGAAAGGGGTTTTACGCGGCCTACATTATCAACTGAATCCTCATGCTCAAGCAAAACTGGTACGCTGCGTGGAAGGTGAGGTTTTCGATGTCGCGGTTGATATTAGGCGTCATTCTAAGACCTTCGGGCAATGGATAGGTG
>NZ_JAVRBF010000659.1:0-281 GCF_032436805.1 Streptomyces sp. P17
GTTCTACTGAAAACGGTCACGGCCGCACCGTGACCGGGCGGCCGTGTGCCGAGCGTCCTTAACCTACCCCAGGCGAAGTGCACGGCCGCCACCTGATACCAACGCCTCAGGTGCGGTGCAAACGCGCGACCGTCGGTTAACAACGATCCCCGGCGTGTGATGCCTTCGTGCAACATTGCCAACCTCGCGTGGGTGCCCGGCGGTCGTGATGGCGAGGCTCAATTCTCGAGATGGCTGCTTTCCTCTGATGCGGATCATCGAAGGGCGGCCGTTCCGGATCC
>NZ_JAVRBF010000660.1:0-281 GCF_032436805.1 Streptomyces sp. P17
GTAGTTTTTAGAAGAGTTGCAATGCCTCCTACCTGAAAAGGTTTTATTTTACCGTCTCTTGCACGTGTACCTTCGGCAAAAATAACCGTACTCCAATTGTTTTCTTCTAAACGACGGCCCAGTTTAATGATTTCTCCGATAGCTTGTTTGCTATCTTTACGATCAATATTAGCCCCTCCGCCATATTTAAGATTAAACGAAATAGAAGGGATGCCTTTTGTGAGTTCTATTTTAGAAATAAACTTAGGCTGGAACTTACGTAAAAACCAAATTAAAGCAGG
>NZ_JAVRBF010000661.1:0-281 GCF_032436805.1 Streptomyces sp. P17
CGCCCGCACCCGCGCCGCCATGGCGGCGCAGGCCGAGCAGCAGGTCGCCAAGATCGCCGCGCTCGACCAGCAGATCGCCCAGAAGACGGCGGAGGCCGAGGCGACCAGCGCCACCGTCGACAAGCTCGAGGCCGGGCTGCCGTTCGTCTCCGAGACCGCCGAGGTGCGGGAAAAGGCGATGAAGATGGAGTACGGCAACCGCATCGCCTGGCTCGACGCCGCGCTGCGGCTATCGGAGCAGAAGCACGAGCTGCTGGTGCAGCGCCGCCACCTCGTCGAGG
>NZ_JAVRBF010000662.1:0-281 GCF_032436805.1 Streptomyces sp. P17
CCCTCATATCCTGGCTGATGTAGCGCCTCCAATCATGGATATACTTGAATTTCTTGTCTGGCCAATCAGGATTAATCCACTCTTTCTCCATCTCATTAACCTCCGGCATCACCGTCAAATGCCGGAACCTGGAATCTGCCTTCAGCGATTCCTCTACTACTTCAGTCATTGACATTGTGCGCCTCTTTGGTTTCGCAAACCTCTTTCCAGTGCACTCCTTTTATTGCTCTGGCTGCTGTCCATTTAGACACTCCGACAGCATTGGCTATTTTTGAATAGCT
>NZ_JAVRBF010000663.1:0-280 GCF_032436805.1 Streptomyces sp. P17
AGGCCCGCGGCCCGCACCTGCACCCGGACCTCGCCCGCCTCCAACGGCCGCGACGCACGCGGGTTCTCCGCCTTCCCTACGGCGTCCAGCGTCCCGCCGCTGCCGGTGACGTCGATCCGCCAGTCGGTGCCGGCGCCGAACCCGCCGACCCCCGCGATCCTCCCGCTGTCGACTCCGCGCACGAGACGCGCTACCAGCAGTTTGCCGTCGCGGTGGGCGAGTTGGGGTTCGGTGGTGTGGGTGAGGACGGTGTTCCAGTTCAGGTCGGTGGTGTCGGTGT
>NZ_JAVRBF010000664.1:0-280 GCF_032436805.1 Streptomyces sp. P17
TGGGGAAGAATCTGTCCAAGCGGCAGATAGCCACAGTCTGCAAAATCAGTGTTCCAACAGTCAGTCGGATGCGTAAGCGGCTACAGGAGATCCGGGAAGCGTACCCTGAGGATTGGCAAGAAGAGGTGACTACAATGACATGGCAAGAGGCCCAGAAGTTCGGCAAAGAGAAACTCCTCTACAATGAGGACTGGGAAGACGCTCAGGCAAAGGAATGGGCGAAACGGTTAGCGAAGGCCTTTGGGAACAAGCCTGTAGGGCAGCCCGAGGTGTTCTGGAG
>NZ_JAVRBF010000665.1:0-280 GCF_032436805.1 Streptomyces sp. P17
GTTTCCGGCAGGTTCGGCAAATAGAGAGCGACCACATCGCCCTTACCGACGCCGAGATCACGCAGTCCCTGCGCAAGCCGTCCGACGCCGCGGTCCAATTCACGATAGGTAAGCGCGCGCTGTTCGCGCTTGTCTTCACCCTCCCAGACCAAAAATGTCTGGTCCCATACGGGCGTGCTGCGATGCTTGTCAATGCAGTTCAGCACGATGTTGGTGGTCCCGCCGACGCACCAGCGTGCCCATGGCTGCCCGCGCGACAGATCCAACATTTGGTCGTAAC
>NZ_JAVRBF010000666.1:0-280 GCF_032436805.1 Streptomyces sp. P17
CGCGGTGGACGCATGGACGGATCGCCTCGTAGATAACCGCGCCGACATCCTCGACCTGCTCACCGAGGTGGCGGGTTGATGACTCAACCTGTCAGGATCACCGCCCACCTCGACAGCCTGTCCGTCGGACTCACGGAGACCCCGATGATGCTCGACGGGCCACTGTCGTGGGTGTGGTGGCAGTTGCAAGGATCGGGGAGGATTGCGCCCGGTCAGGCACCCGGCGATGCGGCGCTACCACTGGCGCGCTGGGTGGAGGCCGGGACCTGGGGGTGGTGCG
>NZ_JAVRBF010000667.1:0-280 GCF_032436805.1 Streptomyces sp. P17
TACCAGCCCAGCACCGGCGACATCACGGCGATGCGTGACGCGGACGTCGTGGTGTCCAACGGCGTACACCTCGAGGCCATGATGCTCGACCAGCTGCGATCACTGGGCGACAAGCACCTCACCGTCGGCGACACGGTCCCCGCCGACAAGCTGCTCCCCTGGCCGGAGAAGGACGCGCAGGGCAACCCCCTGCACGACCCCCACATCTGGAACAGCCCCGAGATCTGGAAGATCGTCACCAAGGAGGTCGCCAATCGTGGCGCTCATCGTGGTCGGCGCC
>NZ_JAVRBF010000668.1:0-280 GCF_032436805.1 Streptomyces sp. P17
CGAGGGAGGAGCAATCGGAGTTACAGGGGCGTTGCTGCTTAGCTTGGCAAAGCGAAGATTGACGGTTCGCAATTTGAAACAAGCGATGGAGATAGCCGGGATTCTCTGCACGTGCGTGATCTTTCTACTTCTCGGCGCCTCTTTCTTCACCCTTGTGTTCAGAGGAATCAACGGACATTTGTGGATCGAGTCGCTGTTCCAGCTTATCCCGGCAGGCCAGATCGGCTTTCTGCTGTTCGTCAACGCGATGATTTTCTTCCTCGCATTCTTTCTCGACTTT
>NZ_JAVRBF010000669.1:0-280 GCF_032436805.1 Streptomyces sp. P17
GCTCGGAGAACAGCTCCTGGCCCAACCGCATCACATAGCCGAGGCTGAGGGCCTGGAACCGCGCCGGGTCGAGCGGCGGGCGCTCCTGGCGCTCCAGGTTCAGCACGGCGTCGTTCATCAGGAAAAGCATGCGACCTAGCACTCCACGACCACTTGAGGCCGCAGCATAGTCGCCGCCGCTTGCAGTCCGGTTGAGGAACGCGGTTAACGCTTTTCCACCGGCTCGGTGAGGAAGGTGCGCCCCTCCACGTCCTCGATCTCCACCACCCACAGGTCCGGG
>NZ_JAVRBF010000060.1:0-48764 GCF_032436805.1 Streptomyces sp. P17
GTGTTCAAGTTCGTCGTCACAAACGATCATGAACACCCTCTCTTCGTGCCCGCAGGCATTCGGAAAGACTCGTCTAGCTGGGGGGTGTGATGGACCTAACGGCTGGCAGTCAGGGGAAGTCAACAAGCGGTATGTGTACGCGGTCCGGGCGGACGGTTCCTAGTCCCTAGCAAGGGGACGGGACCGGGAGGGGGACGCCGGCCGGGCGGGTGCTCCGGCGGGTCCCCTCGCCCGTGAAGACGTACAGCCGCAGCACCAGGAAGCGGCCGAGACCGGCCAGGGCGGCGGCGGTGAGGTAGACCGTCTGCTCCCACAGGAGCGTGGGAGACGGCTCCAGCAGGCGCAGGACCAGGATCGCGGCGGACGTCACCGCGTAGGCCACCGCCGCAGAACCCGCCGACTGGAGGTGCTTGCACAGGCCGGGGCGGCTGCCGGTGCCGAAGGTGAACAGGGCGTGCAGCTCGGTGCAGAGCAGGGTGGAGGCCACCGTGATCAGCGCGTTGGCGAGCGCCCATGGCATCGAGTACGCCAGCAGCGGCACCGTGGCGCCGGAGACCAGCCCGACGCCGCCCCCGCAGACCACGAACCGGGCGAAGGACGCGAGGGGCGGCGTCATGGAACTTCCTTCCGGACGAGGGCTGTTGGGCGGTGAGCGGCTGTCTTGGTCAACCGTGTTCAACGATCCCGTGATCCGCCGTCCCGGACGAGGAGGCATGCTCCCGAATCGGGGGTGGTGCCAGCCCTACCAGGGGAGTTGGGCAGGCTCCCGGCCCGGCCTACTGGAACGCCTCCGCGTTCCGTGCCGCCCACCGTGCGAAGTCGTGCGGGCGGCGGCCGAGGAGACGCTCGGCGCCGGGGCTCACCCGCTTCAGCGCCTCGGGCGGACTGCCCAGCATGTCCAGCGTGGTCTCCACGACCGGCTCGGGCCTGAACCGCACCATCTGCGCCCGCGCCTCCGCCCGGGTCAGCTCCACGAACCGCACCGGCTCGCCCGAGGCGGCCTGTATGGCGGCGGTCTGCTCACGGGGCGAGACGGGGGCGGGCCCGGTCAGCTCGTACACCTTGCCGCCGTGGCCCGGCTCGCGCAGGGTCACGGCGGCGGCTCCGGCGACATCGACGGGGTCGACGGTCGGCAGGGCCATGTCGCCGAAGGGGGCGGCGACTTCACGGCGGGCCCGAATCGGCTCTGCCCACTGGAAGGCGTTGGAGTGGAAGCCGCTCGGGCGCAGCATCGTCCACTCCACGCCCGATGCCTTGACGGCGTCCTCCAGCATGGCGGGCAGGTGTCCGGTCCCCACCCCCTGCGAGGACAGCAGGACCACGCGCCCCACCCCGGCGGCCCGTACGACCTCCATGACCGCGCCGAGATCGCCGCCGGAGCCCAGGAAGTCCCCCGAGGTCAGCAGGAAGACGGCGGAAGCCCCGTCGAGGGCGGGTTTGAGCGTCGCGGGGTCGGCCAGATCGGCCTGGTGCTGACGGTCCTCCGCCACCACCTCCCGCGCCGGGGGCCGCCGCGAGACCGCTGTCACCCGCTCCCCCGCCTCGACCAGCGCCCGCACCAGCGTCCGCCCCCCGCTCCCTCACCCCCCAGGAGCTCCTCTCCGTCTGGCGCTCCAAGAACCTCGTCGTCACCGATGACGTGCACGCTGTCGCCGCCTGTCTCGCCCCGGCGCTGGTGCGCGGACCGGCCCGCTGTCGGCTGGAGGAGGTCGCCGAGCGCACGGAGCTGACGCTCGACCGCGTTCACGACTGTCTGCGCATGCTCCTCAAGCGGGGCTGCATGCGGCAAGCCGGGTGTGCCGAGGACGGGGTGCCGGTTTACGTGCTGCCGTAGCCCAGCCCCGGCAGATGAGATGAGAACAGGCCCGAAGTCGCAAGACGAAGTTGCGGCTTCGGGCCTTGTGGCACCGTACCGGACCAGAGCCTCCCGCGAAGCCATTGTCAGTACCTCCCCCTACTCTCGAAGGCGATGGGACAGGCATGGATGTGCTCGGGGCTGCGGTGGTCGGCGGACGGTCCCGTGCTGGAGTGGGTCGGTGGGCGGCGTACTGCGCTGGTCTGGGCGAAGCGGGTGGCCTTCGGGGTCGCGGAAGGGGGTGTGCGGACGTGTGCGGGAGCCAGGGGGAATGCCTGTCCGGTGCGGGCTGTGGTGTCGGGGCGCAGTACCGGCGCGCGGTGCGAGGAGTGCGCCCGGCTGGACCGTGCGCACTCCGTGGCCGCCGACACCGTCGCCGACGATCCACGGCCGTACCGCGTATACCTGGCCTGGTTCGGGCCCGGCATGGTCAAGGTCGGGATCACCGCCGAAGAACGGGGCTCCGCGCGGCTGCTTGAGCAGGGCGCCGTCTGCTGGAGCTGGCTGGGCACGGGTCCGCTGATGGCCGCCCGGCGCACCGAGGAGCTGCTGCGCGCGGCGCTCCGGGTGCCGGACCGGATCCCGTACGGCGACAAGCGGGCCGTGCGGTCCGCCCTGCCGAGCTCCCCCGAGGAGCGGGCCGCAGAAGTCGAGCGGCTGCACGCCCAGGCCCGCGCCCTCCCCGGTTGGCCCGAGTCCCTCGCCCCCGCGCCCTGCCGCCCCGTCGATCACGTCGACGCCTTCGGACTCGGGGGACTCCCGCCCGCCGTCGGAGAAGTCGCCGAGCTGGTCGCGGGCGGTGCCCTCCAGGGCCGGCTCCTCGCCGCCGCCGGCCCGGACCTGCATCTGGAGACGGACACGGGGGTCGTCGTACTCGACACCCGGCTGATGAGAGGCTGGGAGCTGGTGGCCGCCGCCGACGGGGGCCCGGCGCTTCCCATCAAGGGGTTCAAGTCCGCCGTCACCACCCAGGACGGGCTGTTCTGAGCCGGAATGCCATCCCCCACCCAGGCATTCCCTGAGAGCCTCCTGTGCGTTTCTCAGGAAAATCACAGGTTGTAGAAAGCGTGTTCTCAGAGGGTCCCGAGAGGGTGTCCAGCATGACCACGACCTCGCCCCAGGGGCGCACCGAACTGCTGAGGCCGGACGGGAGCCCCGTCCGAGTGCTTGTGGTGGACGACGAGTTGTCGATCACCGAGCTGCTGTCCATGGCTCTGCGATACGAAGGCTGGCAGATCCGCAGTGCGGGGGATGGCACCGGCGCCATCCAGACCGCGCGCGAGTTCCGGCCCGACGCCGTCGTGCTCGACATGATGCTGCCCGACATGGACGGGCTCACCGTCCTGACCCGGCTCCGCCGTGAGCTGCCCGACGTGCCCGTCCTCTTCCTCACCGCCAAGGACGCCGTCGAGGACCGTATCGCCGGGCTGACCGCCGGGGGCGACGACTACGTCACCAAGCCGTTCAGCCTGGAGGAGGTCGTCGCTCGGCTGCGCGGGCTCATCCGTCGCTCCGGTGCCGCCGACCGGCGCTCCGACTCCGTGCTGGTCGTCGGCGATCTCACGCTCGACGAGGACAGCCACGAGGTCTCCCGGGCCGGCGACAACATCCACCTCACCGCCACCGAGTTCGAGTTGCTGCGCTTCCTCATGCGCAACCCGCGGCGCGTGCTCAGCAAGGCGCAGATCCTCGACCGGGTCTGGTCCTACGACTTCGGCGGCCAGGCCAATGTCGTCGAGCTGTACATCTCCTACCTGCGCCGGAAGATAGACGCCGGGCGGGAGCCGATGATCCACACCCGGCGCGGCGCCGGGTATCTGATCAAGCCCGCGGCGTCATGAGCGGGCGACGACGGACGCGTCCGCAGAAGACGCGAGCGGGTCAGCCGCGCACCCTGCGGACGCGGCTCGTCGTCGCCTCCGTGGTGCTGATCGCCGCGGTCTGCGCGGTGATCGGCACCGTGACCACACTGGCGCTGCGCTCACATCTGTACGACCAGCTCGACGACCGGCTCACCGAGGTCGCCGGCCGGGCGGCCGGTTTCGGCGGGCCTCCCGGCAGTGATCCCGGCAAGGACAACGCGGCCGGCAAGGGCAATGCCTTCAGCCTCGACCGGCTGGTCACCAGCGGCCCCCAGCCGCAGGGCACGGTCATCGCCGAGGTGCACAACGGCTCCATCACGGCCGCCAAGGTCGGCGAGAAGGACGAGAGCACCACCAACATCAGCGGGCTGGAGGCCAAGGACCTCTCCGAGGACCAGATCCAGGCGCTCGACTCCGTCCCCCAGGACACCGAGAAGCACACCGTCGACCTCGGCAGCCTCGGCGAGTACCGGGTCGAGTACAAGACGGGCGACAACGGCAGCTACTACGTCGCCATCCCCACCAACGAGGTCAACAGCACTCTCAGCACCCTCATCCTCATCGAGGTCAGCGTCACCGCGGCCGGCCTCATCGCCGCCTCCCTCGCCGGGACGGTCATCGTCGGCGTCGCCACCCGCCCCCTGCGCAGGGTTGCCGCCACCGCCACCCGGGTCTCCGAACTCCCGCTCCACACCGGCGAGGTGAACCTCAACGAGCGGGTCCCGGAGTCCGAGTGCGACCCGCACACCGAGGTCGGCCAGGTCGGCGCCGCGCTCAACCGCATGCTGGACCACGTCCACGGCGCCCTGCACTCCCGCCAGCAGAGCGAGATGCGGGTACGGCAGTTCGTGGCCGACGCCAGCCATGAGCTCAGGACCCCGCTGGCCTCCATCCGCGGGTACGCCGAGCTGACCAGACGCGGCAGAGAACAGATCGGGCCCGACGCCCGGCACGCCCTCGGCCGTATCGAATCCGAGGCGGGCCGGATGACGCTGCTCGTCGAGGACCTCCTCCTGCTGGCCCGGCTGGACGCCGGACGGCCGCTGCAGTTCGAGCAGACCGACCTCATCCCGCTGGTCGTGGACACCGTCAGCGACTCCCGGGCGGCCGGCATGGAGCACAACTGGCGGCTCGATCTGCCCGACGAACCGGCGCTCGTGTCGGCGGACGCGGCGCGCGTCCAGCAGGTGTTGATCAATCTGCTGGGCAACGCCCGCAAGCACACCGCACCCGGCACGACCGTCACCGCGCGCGTCCAGCGGCGCGGCGCCTGGATGTGCGTGGACGTCGAGGACGACGGCCAGGGCATCCCGCCGGATCTGCTGCCGCATGTCTTCGAACGGTTCGCGCGCGGCGACTCCTCGCGCTCCCGCGCCTCCGGCTCGACAGGGCTCGGCCTCGCCATCGTGCAGGCCGTCGCGACCGCGCACGGCGGTGCCGTGACCGTCGACAGCGTGCCGGGGCGGACCGTGTTCACGGTCCATCTGCCCGCGCTCGCCGCTGAGCCGGCGCCCGAAACGAACCGGCCATCGCACTCACAGGCACAGCACAGCGCCACCACACGGGTGCAACAGGGCACTTGAGAAGAGTCGGTTCCATGCGAACCGACTCTTCTCCCGGCACCCTGCCGGCGCGGGAGCACCTCCCGGCCGGAGACGCCGGTACGCCTGTCCTGGACGTGGTGATCCCCGTCCACAACGAGGAGAAGGACCTTCAGCCGTGTGTGCTGAGACTGCACGAGCACCTCAGGCGCACCTTCCCCTACGCGTTCCGCATCACGATCGCGGACAACGCGTCGACGGACACCACCCCTCAGGTGTCCCAGCGGCTGGAGGCGAGGATTCCGGAGGTCCGGGCCTTCCGCCTGGAGCAGAAGGGCCGCGGCCGCGCCCTGCGCACCGTGTGGTCCGCCTCGGACGCCCCGGTCCTCGCCTACATGGACGCGGACCTGTCCACCGACCTCAACGCCCTGCTGCCGCTGGTGGCCCCGCTGATCTCGGGCCACTCGGACCTGGCGATCGGCTCCCGTCTGTCCCGCTCCTCCCGCGTCGTACGCGGCCCCAAGCGGGAGTTCATCAGCCGCTCGTACAACCTCATCCTGCGCGGTTCGCTGCAGGCCCGCTTCTCCGATGCCCAGTGCGGGTTCAAGGCGATCCGGCGTGAGGTGGCCCAGGTGCTGCTGCCGCTGGTGGAGGACACCGGCTGGTTCTTCGACACCGAGATGCTGGTGCTCGCCGAGCGCGCCGGGCTGCGGATCCACGAGGTGCCGGTCGACTGGGTCGACGACCCGGACTCCACCGTCCACATCGTCAGGACGGCGACCGACGACCTGAAGGGCGTGTGGCGGGTGGGCAAGGCCCTGGCCACCGGTTCGCTGCCGCTGGACCGCCTGGCCCGTCCCTTCGGGGACGACCCGCGCGACCGTGACATCAAGGACGTACCGAAGGGGCTGGCCCGCCAGCTCGTCGGGTTCTGTGTGGTCGGCGGTCTGTCCACCCTCTTCTATCTGCTGCTCTACAGCGGCTTCCGCCAGTTCACCGGTTCGCAGGTGGCCAACGCGCTGGCCCTGCTGGTCTCGGCCATCGCCAACACGGCCGCCAACCGGCGCCTCACCTTCGGGGTGCGCGGCCGTGGCGGGGCGATCCGGCACCAGGCGCAGGGACTGGTGGTCTTCGCCATCGGACTCGCCCTGACCAGCGGCTCGCTGGCCGCGCTGAACGCGGCGAGCGCGAATCCCGCGCACTCCACCGAACTGGCGGTCCTGATCGCCGCCAACCTCGCGGCGACCGTGCTGCGCTTCCTGCTCTTGCGGGTGTGGGTCTTCCCGGACCGCCGCGAGGAGCCGGCCGGCACGGCGCCGATTCCGACGTACACCCTCCAGCACCCGCCGCTCCCGCAGCGCCGTACACCTCACTTCCGCGCCGGTGACGCCGCGGACCACACCTGGAGGGACGCCACCATGCGGCTGCAGCCGGTGCGCCCCTCCGACACCGACCCGGGGGATGCCCGATGACCATCATCAGTACGGCCGTACAGGAGCCGATCACGGCTGCCCCTGACGGCGGCGAACCCAAGCAGCCGGTGCTGCGCGGACTGTGGCGCGGCCGGCCCGAGGACCCGCGCTGGGCGCGCCCGGCCTTCCTCGGGCTGCTGCTCGCCACCGCCGTCCTCTACCTCTACAACCTGAGCGCCTCCGGCTACGCCAACTCCTTCTACTCCGCGGCCGTCCAGGCCGGCAGCCAGTCCTGGAAGGCCTTCTTCTTCGGCTCGCTGGACGCGGCCAACGCGATCACCGTCGACAAGCCCCCGGCCGCGCTGTGGCCGATGGCCCTGTCGGTCCGGATCTTCGGCCTCAGTTCCTGGGCGATCCTCGTCCCCGAGGTGCTCATGGCCGTCGGCACGGTCGCCGTCGTCTACGCGGCCGTCCGCCGCCGGTTCAGCCCGGCCGCCGGTCTGATCTCGGGCGCCGTCCTCGCGCTCACGCCGGTCGCGGCGCTGATGTTCCGGTTCAACAACCCGGACGCGATGCTGGCCCTGCTGATGGCGGTGGCCTGCTACTTCGTCATCCGCGCCCTGGAGGACGGCCGGACGAAGTGGCTGGTGTGGGCCGGGGCCGCGATCGGTTTCGCCTTCCTCGCCAAGACCCTCCAGGCCTTCCTGATCCTGCCCCCGCTCGCCCTCGTCCACGGCGTCTGCGCGCCGGTGAGCGTGAAGAAGCGGATCGGACAGCTGGCGGCCGGTCTCGCCGCGATCGTCGTCTCGGGCGGCTGGTGGGTCGCGATCGTCGAGCTGTGGCCCGCGTCCTCCCGCCCGTACATCGGCGGTTCGCAGAACAACTCCTTCCTTGAACTGACCTTCGGCTACAACGGCCTCGGCCGGCTCAACGGCGAGGAGACCGGCAGCGTCGGCGGCGGCGGCGGCGGTGGTGGTGGCACCGGTGGCAATTGGGGCGAGACCGGCTGGGACCGGCTGTTCAGCGCCGGCATCGGCGGCCAGATCTCCTGGCTGATCCCGGCCGCGCTGATCCTGCTGATCGCGGGCCTGGTGGCGACGCGCAAGGCGAAGCGCGCCTCGGTGACCCGCGGCTCGTTCCTCGTCTGGGGCGGCGCGCTGCTGATCACGATGGTGGTCTTCAGCTATATGCAGGGCATCTTCCACGAGTACTACACGGTGGCCCTCGCCCCCTACCTCGCTCCCCTGATCGGCATGGGTTCGGCACTGCTGTGGGAGAAGCGGGACAAGGCGTGGGCGTCGCTGACGCTGGCGGGCGCGATGACGGCCACCGCGGCCTGGGGTTACGTCCTGCTCAACCGGTCCTCCGACTACCTGCCCTGGCTGAAGTGGCTGGTTCTGGCGGGCGGCCTGGTGGCAGCGCTCGGGCTGATCTTCGTGAGCAGGCTGGGTCGTCACCTGGCCCTGGCCGTAGTGGGGTTGGGGCTGGTGGCAGGGCTGGCCGGGCCCACGGCGTACACCCTCACGACCGTGAGCGAGGGGCACAGCGGGTCGATCGTGACCGCGGGCCCGTCGGTGTCGGACGGCCGTGGCGGCGGCCCCGGTGGCGGCGGTGGCTTCCCGGGCGGAGGCATGCCGGGCCGGCAGAACCAGCAGGGCGGCGGCATGGGCCAGCCCCCGACCGGCGGGACCGGTGGAGGCATGCCGGGCCGGCAGGGTCAGCAGAACCAGCGGGGCGGCCAGCAGAACGGCGACGGCGGTATGGCCGGTGGCGGCGGCGGTGGCGGCATGGGCGGACTGCTCAACGGCGCCGCGGTCTCCGACGAGGCCAAGGAAATCCTGACGGAGAACGCCGGCGACTACACCTGGGCCGCCGCGGCCATCGGCGCCCAGAACGCCGCGAGCTACCAGCTCTCCACCGGCGAACCCGTGATGGCGATCGGCGGCTTCAACGGCACCGACCCGTCCCCGACCCCGGCCGAGTTCAAGGAGTACGTGGCGGACGGCAAGATCCACTACTTCATCTCCAGCGGCTCCGGCGGCGGCATGGGCGGCAGCGACAGCGGTACGTCGTCCCAGATCACGGAGTGGGTCGAGGCCAACTTCAAGGAGGTCACGGCCGGTTCGGCCACCTTCTACGACCTCACGCAGGAGGCGAGCAGCTAGGGGGTGTTTGGAAAGTCCCGCACAGCACCCACGGCGCCCGGCACGCACCCTCGCCGCACCGGCCAAAGACCCAAGTACGTCCAGTACGAGGGCCTTCGTCCGGCACGCCGAGGGCACGCACCGAACACCGCGGGCACCGCACAGGACTTTCAAAACACCCCCTAGCGGCAGCGGACCGACGAGGGGCATGCTGTACACCGTATGGGAGTCATTATACGGTGTACAGCATGCCCACGTCTCAAGGTCCCCAGGGCCATCCCCAGCGCTGGTTGATCCTCGGTGTCATCTGTCTCGCCCAGCTCACCGTGCTGCTCGACAACACGATCCTGAACGTGGCGATCCCGACGCTCACCCGCGAGATGGACGCGGCGACCTCCGACATCCAGTGGATGATCAACGCGTACTCGCTCGTGCAGTCCGGTCTGCTGCTCACCGCCGGAAGCGCCGCCGACCGCTACGGCCGGAAGAAGATGCTGATCACCGGCCTGGCCCTGTTCGGCACCGGCTCCCTCGTCGCCGGACTCGCCGACAGCACGGGCCAGTTGATCGCCGCCCGGGCCGGGATGGGCGTCGGCGGGGCGCTGCTGCTGACCACGACCCTCGCGGTGGCGATGCAGATCTTCGCGCCGGAGGAGCACCCGAAGGCGATCGGCATCTGGAGCGCGGTCAACGCACTCGGGTTCGCCTGCGGCCCGCTGATCGGCGGCTTCATGCTGAACCACTTCTGGTGGGGCGCGATCTTCCTGATCAACCTGCCCGTCGCGGCGCTGGGCCTGGTGGCCGTCGTCGTCCTGGTCCCCGAGTCCAAGAACCCGCAGGGCGACCGCCCCGACCTGCTCGGCGCGCTGCTCTCCACGATCGGTATGGCCTCGCTGGTCTACGCGATCATCTCCGGCCCCGAGCACGGCTGGACCTCGGGCCGGGTGCTGACCACGGGCGCGGTGGCGGTGGTGGTGCTCGCGGTCTTCGGGTACTGGGAGAGCCGGATCCCGTATCCCATGCTCGACCTCCACTTCTTCCGGGACCGCAGGTTCACGGGCGCGGTCGCCGGAGCGGTCCTGATCACCTTCGGCATGGGCGGAGCGCTGTTCCTGCTCACCCAGCACCTCCAGTTCGTCCTCGGTTACGGCGCCCTGGAGGCGGGCCTGCGGACCGCTCCGCTGGCGTTGACCGTGGTGGCGCTGAACTTCACGGGCGTTTCGGCGAAGTGGACGGCGAGGCTGGGGACGCCGATGTCGATCCTGCTCGGGATGGTGTTGATGTCGGCGGGGCTGGTGTCCATAGCGGTCACCTCCCGTGGATATGCGGGGACGTTGCTCGGGCTGGTTCTCATCGGGGTGGGTTGTGCGGTGGCCAATCCGGCGATGGCGCACGCGATCATGAGTGCGATTCCTCGGGAGAAGGCGGGGGTCGGGGCCGGGATCAACGGCACGTTGGCGGAGTTCGGGAACGGGCTTGGTGTCGCTGTGCTCGGGGCCGTGCTGAACTCCCGGTTCGCGGCGTTGATTCCGGTGGCGGCGAGCAGTTTGCCTGCGGCTCTGGCCTCGGCGGACGGCGAGGCGGACAAGGAGCGGATCGTCGACGCGTTTGCCTCCGGCCTGGAGACCAGTCAATTGGTAGGGGCGTTGGCTGTGTTGCTCGGGGGGTTGGTCGCGGCGGCGTTGTTGCGCAGGGCGGAGCGGGCAGACTCGGAGGTGGTGAGCGCCTGAGAGCTCGGGGGACTGTGCGCTTGTGCGGCTGCGGGTTCGTCGTGGTTGATCGCGCAGTTCCCCGCGCCCCTGACGGCGCGCTTGGCATGACCGGCGTTTTTGAAAGTCGAGGAAGGTGCGCCATGGGTAAGGCAGCCGCGCGGGCCAGCGTCTGGCTGGAGGGCAAAGCGCGCCGGAGTGGGAAGGGCGGCGGGCAGCCCTCCGGGCTCGACCGGGAGCGGATCACCGAGGTGACCGTGCGGCTGCTGGACGCGGAGGGGCTCGCCAAGTTCTCCATGCGCCGGCTGGCGGCCGAGCTGAATGTGACGGCGATGTCCGTCTACTGGTACGTCGACACCAAGGACGACCTCCTGGAACTCGCCCTGGACGCGGTGTACGGCGAAGTCCGGCTCCCGGATCCCGATGCCGAGGACTGGCGCGACCAACTCCGTACGCTGGCCCGCGAGTACCGCGCGCTGCTGGTCCGCCACCCCTGGCTGTCGCCGCTGGCCGGGACGTACCTCAACATCGGGCCGAACTCGCTGGCCTTCTCCCGGGTCGTGCAGCGCGTGATCCGCAGGACGGGCCTCCCGGCCCACGGTGTGACGGGCGCGATCTCGGCCGTCTTCCAGTTCGTGTACGGCTACGGCACGATCGAGGGCCACTTCTTCGCCCGGGTCCAGGACACGGGCATGACCCCCGACGCCTACTTCCAGCACGCCATGACGACGGTGAGCGAGACCCCCTCGACCGCGGAGGTCATCGAGGAGGCCAAGGACATCATGGCGGCCCGGGGCGGAGACACGGTCGAGGAGATGCTGGAACGGGACTTCGTCTTCGCCCTGGACCTGCTGGTGGCGGGCATCGAGGCGATGGTGGAGAGGGCGGGTTAGGAGTTCTCGGCGAGCCGCGCGGGAAATCCCCCCGTCGCCACCGGCCCCCACCTCTCCGGCGTGACCCGAATGATCGACTTCCCCTGCTTCACCATCGCCGCCCGGTACTCGTCCCAGTCCGGATGCTCCCCGGCGATGTTCCGGTAGTACTCCACCAACGGCTCCACGGAATCCGGCGAGTCAAGAACCTCCGCCGTACCGTCGATCTGCACCCAGGGCCCGTCCCAGTCGTCACTCAGCACAAGCAGACTCACCCGAGAATCCCGCTTGGCGTTCCGTGTCTTGGCCCGCTCGGGGTAGGTGGAGACCACGATCCGCCCGGAGTCGTCCACCCCACACGTGAGCGGCGACCCCTGAGGGCTCCCGTCGGCCCGCCGCGTCAGCAGGACCGCGCGATGACGTGGCCGTACGAAGTCCAGCAACTCGTCCAGCGAAACAGCGGTATTGGTCGCGATGTTCGGTGCCATGGCCTCAGCCTAGGCCAGCGGCAGCGCATCACCCTGTACCGCCTGGATGTCGAGCTCCACCTTCAGCGTCGTACCGATGGCGGCGATCCCCGCCTGGACGACCTGGTTGTAGTTCATGGCGAAGTCCTCGCGGCGCAGCTCGGCGGTCGCCCGGAAGGCCGCCCGGGTCCCGCCCCACGGGTCCGCCCCGGTTCCCAGGTAGGACAGGTCCAGGTCCACCGGCCGTACGACACCGTGCAGCCCCAACTCCCCATGGACCGTCCAGCGATCCGTACCCGCGGCCACGCTCAGGCCCCTCGACCGATAGGTGACCTCCGGATACCGCTCGACGTCCAGAAAGTCCGCCGACCGAAGATGCCCGTCCCGCATGGCGTTCCCCGTGTCGATCGACGACGCCCGGATCACCGCCTCCACCCGCGACTTGGTGACATCGTCCGGTGTGATCTCGACGGTCGCGGAGAAGTCCGTGAACCGTCCGTGCACGCTGGAGATCCCCAGATGCTGGGCCACCGCGCCCACCGTGGAGTGCGCCGGGTCCACCGTCCACGGCCCCGGCGGCGGCAGCTCCGTCCCGCCCTGGCGCGCCAGCGTCACCGTGCCCACCTCGGCCCGGCCGCTCGCCGTGACGATCGCGCTGGAGGCGGCGGGCGCGTACCCGACGGCGGTGACGATGACGGTGTACGCCCCGGGAGCCAGGGGATTCGGGTCCCGTACCGCCCCTTCCGCGTCGGCCGAGGCGCGCAGCACCTGTGTACCGGTCATGTCCGTCACCGTGACGACCGCGTGCGACACGGCCCATCCGTCCCGGGTACGGATCCTCGCGGTCAGTCCCATCTCACGCAACTCCTCGAAGAAAAGCCGGCCCGTGGAACGCGCCTCCGCTCTGAGCGCGCTCCACGGGCCGGGGCTTGCGACTACTCGCCGGGGTGGGCGAGTTCGATGTCGTGGCCGTCGATGCCGTGCCCGTTCACCGTCACGGCGGAGGCCACCGGCGGGTACCCGGCCGCGATGACGGTGTAGTCGCCGCCGTCCAGGTCGGTGAAGGCGTACGCCCCGTCCGCCCCGGTGGTCGCCGTGCCGACGACGTTGCCCGCCGCGTCCACGAGCGTGACCCGCGCGTCGGACAGCGGACCGTGCGGCGCCCGTACGACGCCCTGGACCTGGGCACCGGAGTCGAGGTCGACCTCGACCCGGGTGACCCCGGTGCCGCCGATCTCGACGGGCAGGGCGCGCGGCCGGAACCCGTCGGCGTTCACCGCGACGGTCACCGTGCCCGGCACCAGCTCGCCGAAGGCGAACTCGCCCTGCTCCCCGGTGGCGGCCGTGGCCAGCAGGTCCCCGCGCACATCGGTGACGATCACCATCGCGTCCTTGACCGGCAGCGCCCCTTCGGCGGCCCGCACCACCCCGCTCAGCCCGCTCGTGCCGCTGAGCAGGATGTCGTACGCCAAAGGCTCCTCGCCGACGACGATCGTGGACGCCTGCGGCTGGAAACCGTCGGCGGAGGCGATCAGGACGTAGCTGCCGGCGCTCGGCGCGTCCACGCCGTAGGAACAGTCCGCCTGGGCCACCGAGCGGCCGAGCTGCCGGCCGGCGAGCGAGATCAGCGTGACCGCCGCTCGCGGTACGGGCGCGCTCTCGGCGCCGCGGACGTAGCCGCGCACGGGGATGCCACCAGCGGTGACCTGCACGGTGTCGGCCACGGGAACCTCCGTTTCGGTGCTCTGCGCCGCCTGCGTTTCGATGCTCTGCGCCGCCTGCGTTTCGATGCTCTGCGCCGCCTGCGTTTCGATGCTCTGCGCCGCCTGCGCCAGCGCGCCGGACGTCCGCAGCGGGACCTCCTTGATGAACAGCGTCACCAGGAAGGCGAGGAAGGCGACCGGGGTGACGTACAGGAAGATGTCGGCGATGCCGTGTCCATAGGCGCTCTCCAGCCAGGTGCGGATGTGCGGGGGGAGGGCGTCCATGTCGGGCAGTTCGCCCGAGCCCATGGCCCGCGCCGCGCCGGCCTGCTCCTGCGGGCTGAGCGTGCCGAGGGTGTCGGTGGCGTAGTGGCTGATCCGGGTCGACATGACGGAGCCGAGCGCCGAGACGCCCATCGCACCGCCCAGGGACCGGAAGAAGGTGACCACCGAGCTTGCCGCGCCGAGCTCGTGCGGGGCGACCTGGTTCTGCGTGGACAGCACCAGGTTCTGCATCATCATGCCGATGCCGAGTCCCATCACCGCCATGAAGACGGCGATGTGCCAGTACTCGGTGTCGTAGCGCATGGTGCCGAGCAGACCGAGGCCCGCCGTCACCAGCACACCGCCCGTGACCAGCCACGCCTTCCACTTGCCGGTCTTGGTGATGACCGCGCCGGAGACGGTCGAGGACACGAACAGACCGGCGATCATCGGGATGGTCATGACGCCCGACATCGTCGGGGACTTGTCACGCGCCAGCTGGAAGTACTGGCTGAAGAAGACCGTGCCCGCGAACATCGCGACACCGACGAGCAGGGAGGCGAGCGAGGCCAGCGTGATCGTGCGGTTCTTGAACAGGTGCAGCGGGATGATCGGCTCGGACGCCTTGGTCTCCACGAACAGGAAGACCAGCACCAGCGCGAGCGCGCCGCCGACCATGGAGTACGTCTGCCAGGACAGCCAGTCGTACTTGTCGTCGGCGAAGGTGACCCAGATCAGCAGCAGCGAGACGGCCGCGGTGATGAAGAAGGCACCGGCCCAGTCGACCTTGACCTTGCGCTTGGTCTCCGGCAGATGCAGCGTCTTCTGCAGCACGAACAGGGCGATCAGCGCGAAGGGGATCCCCACGTACAGGCACCAGCGCCAGCCCAGCCAGTCGGTGTCGGTGATGACACCGCCGACCAGCGGACCGCCGACGGTCGCGACGGCGAAGGTCGCGCCCAGGTAGCCGGAGTAACGGCCGCGCTCCCGCGGGGAGATCATCGCGGCCATGATGATCTGGGCGAGCGCGGTCAGACCACCGGCGCCGAGCCCCTGGATCACCCGGGCGCCGATCAGCATCCCGGAGTTCTGCGCAAGACCCGCGACCACCGAGCCGATGATGTAGACGACCAGGGCTATCTGGACCAGGGCCTTCTTGCTGACCAGGTCGGCGAGCTTGCCCCACAGCGGGGTGGACGCCGTCATCGCCAGCAGCGCGGCCGTCACGACCCAGGTGTACGCGCTCTGGCCGCCGCCGAGGTCCTGGATGATCTCGGGCAGCGCGTTGGAGACGATGGTCGAGGACAGGATGGCGGCGAACATGCCGAGCAGCAGCCCGGAGAGTGCCTCCATGATCTGCCGATGCGTCATGGGAGCCTCGCCGGAGCCTCCTGAGTGCTTGGCATGAGCCCGCACACCGGTTGGTGTGGTCGTTGCCATGGACTTCCTTTTCCTACGTGATCGCTGGTGTACGGGGGGACTGTTCGTCGAAGCAGCGCCTCAGCCGCGCCATCAGCCGGGTGAGCTGGGCGACCTCGTCGTCCGTCCACTCGCTCAGGCGCTCGGCGAGCAGCTGGGTGGTGCACCGGGAGAGCTCCTCGACCCGGGCCCGGCCCGCGGACGTGAGGTGCAGAATGCGGCTGCGCTTGTCGGCGGGGTCCGGGGAGCGGTCGATCCAGCCGCGTTCGGCGAGATGGGCGACATGGCGGCTGGTCACCGACATGTCGACGGCGAGCAGCTCGGCGAGCTTGCTCATGCGCATGTCGCCGTGCCGGTCCAGCAGCGTCAGTACGGCGGCGGAACCGCTGGGACAGTCCGACGGCAGTGTCCGCCCGATCTCCCGCTTCACGGCACCGAAGGCGCTGAACTGGCGGACGAGCTCCTCGTACTGCTCCTGTTCGGCCATCGCACCTCCCGGATTTCGTTGCTTAGGGCAACTGTAAGGGCGGTTGGTTGCTACAGGCAAATAAAACAGGGTGGGGGCGCCATAAAAACTTGGCAAAGGCAAGTATTGCGAACGTAAATGTGCAGGTAGGGCGGGTTGTGTGTGCGGCGGTGCAGGTGCCCCGCCCGCACTTGGGCGCCACCCCCGGATTCGCTAGGGTTTCGGCCCATGGCTAACACCCAGGGCCCCCAGGGCAACCACGACCCCGCAGGCAGCACTCAGATGTTCCGCGCGTTCGTCGACGAGGCCCCGCAGGGTCCTCGGCAGGCGGCCGCCTCCTCCGGTCCCCGTATCGGCCTGATCGTCGGTGTCGTCGTCGCCATCGCGGTCGTCGCGGCGGCGGCCTGGCTGGCGCTGAAGTAAGCAGCCCCGCTACTTCCACCGAACGGACACGTCCCGCGTCTCGACGTGCATGCCGAGCGGCACGCGCCACGCGTCGACGCACACCGTCCAGGTCTTCTCCTTCCGCGCGCCGGCCCCGACCGGCACCGGAAGCTCCGCCACCGACTCGACGGTCCCCCAGTCGGTCCCGAGCGCCCCGATGATGTGCGTCCCGAAGGTCACGGTGCCCGAACGGACCGGGCTGCCCCCGGAGTTGTGGAATTCGAGCGTCACCTTCTCGCACCAGCGCTTCCCGGCGTCCGCCCGCTCCGGCTCGGACCAGGTGAGAGCGGCGGGGGACGGGAGGCCGGGGGCCGGTACGGGCGAATTCCCGGGCGTACGAGGGGGGTCGGCGCCGTCCGGCGAGAAGCTCGGCACGCTGCCCGGGCTGGACGGGCCCGCCGGGGTGGACCGGTCGGCACCGGAACCGGCCGTCGCCGCAGCGGAGTTGGGTGCGGAGACGGACGGGGAGCGGTCGGCGTCGGCCTCGCTCTCGGCGCGGCCCGCCCTCCCGTCGAGCGGCACCAGCGTGACGCTTCCCGTCGGCGCTCCCGCCGTACCGGACGTACGCGGTGGTTCTCCCGGCGCTCCCACGGCGACGTAGCCGCCGGCACTCCCGCCGCCTCCGCACCCGGCCAGCACCCCGCCCAGACAGGCGACGGCCGCCGACGCGCCTGCCAAGGCGCCCCGACGGCCAGGTGTCCACGTCGCTCGAAGCATCGGGCCATGGTGGCTGACGCTCCGTCAAATAGGAAGCCTCGTGCGCCCCTTCAGGCGCGCCGGTCGAGGCCTTCCGGCGTGCGGGTACCTCAGTCGGAGATGAGCCCTTCCCGCAGCTGGGCCAGGGTCCGGGTCAGCAGCCGGGAGACGTGCATCTGGGAGATGCCGACTTCCTCGCCGATCTGGGACTGGGTCATGTTGGCGAAGAATCGCAGCATGATGATGCGGCGCTCGCGGGGCGGAAGCTTGGCCAGCAGCGGCTTCAGGGACTCGCGGTACTCGACGCCCTCCAGGGCGCTGTCCTCGTAGCCCAGGCGATCCGCCAGGGAGCCCTCGCCGCCGTCGTCCTCGGGAGCCGGGGAGTCCAGCGAGGAGGCCGTGTAGGCGTTGCCGACGGCCAGGCCGTCGACGACGTCCTCCTCGGACACGCCCAGCACCGCGGCGAGTTCGGTGACCGTCGGGGAGCGGTCCAGTTTCTGGGAGAGCTCGTCGCTGGCCTTGGTGAGGGCGAGCCTCAGCTCCTGCAGGCGCCGGGGCACCCGGACCGACCAGGACGTGTCCCGGAAGAACCGCTTGATCTCACCGACCACCGTCGGCATCGCGAACGTCGGGAACTCCACGCCCCGTTCGCAGTCGAACCGGTCGATCGCCTTGATCAGGCCGATGGTGCCGACCTGGACGATGTCCTCCATCGGCTCGTTGCGCGAGCGGAAGCGGGCGGCCGCGTAGCGCACCAGCGGGAGGTTGAGCTCGATGAGTGTGTCCCGGACGTAGGCGCGCTCGGGGCTGTTCTCGTCGAGCGCGGCGAGCCGCAGGAACAGGGAGCGGGACAGGG
Organism: Streptomyces sp. P17; assembly: GCF_032436805.1. Taxonomy (NCBI): domain Bacteria; kingdom Bacillati; phylum Actinomycetota; class Actinomycetes; order Kitasatosporales; family Streptomycetaceae; genus Streptomyces; species Streptomyces sp. P17. The sequence goes on from NZ_JAVRBF010000060.1 coordinate 17,711, forward strand.
TGCGGGTGTCGATGGCTCCCGAGGTCGGGAGGGCCGGGGCCGGCGCGGCCTCGACAAGGGCCGTTACGTCGTCGAGCGCGGGCGCAGCCTCGCTCTTCGTGAGCGTGAGCACCTTCGAGCTGCCCTGGTCTGCGGACATGCCACCCCCTTTGGGTCGCGGGACGGTCGCGGCGGACGCTCCCACTGAGGAACGCAGCCTTCACCTGAATACCGGAGCCGAAGCCGCGGCAAACGCGCTTCCGGCAGAATGTCACATGTCGGCAACACGCTGTAGTGACATGTCGACATGTAAGACGTGAATCCGCCCTGGAAACAAGGGGTCTGACGGTTTTTCGGCGTGAAACTGTCGGGAAGCGCCCTGGTGAGCGATTCGCTCGCGCCGGTTACGGTTCGCTCGTGCTTTCGGTCAGGCGTCGATCCGGTTCGCGGACCGCAGCCGCTGGAAGCTACGCGCGAGTAGCCGCGAGACATGCATCTGGGAGACGCCGAGTTCGGCACTGATCTGCGACTGGGTGAGATTGCTGTAGTAGCGCAGCAGCAGAATTCGCTGTTCCCGTTCCGGGAGTTGGACCAGCAGATGCCGGACCAGATCGCGGTGCTCCACGCCGTCCAGGGCGGGGTCCTCGTAGCCGAGCCGGTCCAGCAGCCCGGGCAGTCCGTCGCCCTCCTGGGCCGCCTCCAGCGAGGTGGCGTGGTACGAGCGTCCGGCCTCGATGCAGGACAGCACCTCCTCCTCGCTGATGCGCAGGCGCTCGGCGATCTCGGCGGTCGTCGGGGTCCGTCCGAAGGCGGTGGTCAGGTCCTCGCTCGCGCTGTTGACCTGCACCCACAGCTCGTGGAGCCGGCGCGGTACATGGACCGTGCGGACGTTGTCGCGGAAGTACCGCTTGATCTCGCCGACGACCGTCGGCATCGCGAAGGTCGGGAACTGCACCCCCCGGTCCGGGTCGAAGCGGTCGATGGCGTTGATGAGGCCGATGGTGCCGACCTGGATCACGTCCTCCATCGGCTCGTTGCGGGAGCGGAAGCGGGCGGCCGCGTAGCGCACCAGCGGGAGGTTGGCCTCGATGAGCGCCCCGCGCACCCGGTTGTGCTCCGGCGTGCCCGGCCGACACTCCTTGAGCTGGGCGAAGAGCACCTGGGTGAGCGCGCGGGTGTCGGCGCCGCGACTGCGCGGGGCGGTCGCCGCTGCTTCCGGCGCCGCCTGTGGCGCCGCTTCCGGCGCTGCTTCTTGGGGAGGCGCAGTACTGGCCGACACGGTCAACTCCACCTCGTGATCCATCAACTCATCCGTCAAAAGCGGTCATAGCATCACAAGACATGTGCACTGTGTGCAAGCACCGCATAACACCGTGTTGAGGACGAAGTGGCGTGAAAGACGCAGAAAAGCCCCCCGCCGTTCCGGCGGAGGGCTGCGCGGAAACCCGCGGCGTCTCAGTACTCGTAGTCCGCGATCACCCAGGTGGCGAACTCTTTCCACAGCGCCACGCCCGCCTGGTGCTCGGGGTGCTCCACATACCGGCGCAGGGCGTCGACGTCGTCGAACGCCGAGTTGATCGCGTAGTCGTAGGCGATGGGGCGGTCGCTCAGGTTCCAGCCGAGCTCCCAGTGGCGGATCTCGGAGATCTTGCCCTCCAGCGACCGGAAGGCCTTCTCGCCCTCCAGAACACGGGGATCGTCGCGCTCGACGCCCTCGTTGAGCTTGAAGAGGACCAGGTGGCGGATCATTCATCTCCTCCGTTGGCGATCCACGTCATGAAGTCGCCGATGGCCTTGGCGGCGTTCGATATGCCCTCGAACCCTATCTGCACGTAGTCCGCGGCCTTGGCCGGGTCCGTGATGATCAGATAGAGCACGAAGACCACGAGCACATAGACGGCGACCTTCTTCGAATTCACCGCCACTGCGGCCTCCCTGCCCTTGTCGCCCCCGGTGGGCCCCCTGTTGACGGCGGCGAGTGTAACCGAACACATGAAGGGCCCCGTCTTTCGACGGGGCCCTTCCGAGAGCGGTAGCGGAGGGATTTGAACCCTCGGTGACTTGCGCCACACTCGCTTTCGAGGCGAGCTCCTTCGGCCGCTCGGACACGCTACCGAGGGAGACCTTACAGCACAGGTGGCCGTGGTTTGAAATCGGTATTCACCGGTTCCGGAAGAACTCCGTGAGCAGCCGGGCGCACTCCTCGGCGAGCACGCCCTCGATCACTTCGGGGCGGTGATTGAGCCTCCGGTCGCGTACGACGTCCCACAGGGAGCCCGCCGCGCCGGCCTTCTCGTCCCGGGCGCCGTAGACGACCCGCTCCACCCGCGACTGCACCATCGCGCCCGCGCACATGGTGCACGGCTCCAGCGTGACGACGAGCGTGCAGCCGGTCAGCCGCCACTCGCCGACCTCCGCGGCGGCCCTGCGGATCGCGAGGACCTCCGCGTGCGCGGTCGGATCACCGACGGCCTCGCGTTCGTTGTGCCCGACGCCGAGCACGGTCGTACCGTCCGCGGACAGCACGACGGCGCCGACGGGGACGTCCCCGCCCCGGACGGCCAGTTCGGCCTCGTCCAGGGCGAGCCGCATCGCGTCCCGCCAGCGGTCGCGTACCGGGTCCGGGGGACCCTTGGGGATGGTTGTCGGGGTCAGCGGACGGTCTCCAGGACCTCCGCGGCGCCCAGCGCCTCGGCGATGGCGCCCAGCGCGTCGTCGGCGTCCAGGGACTTCAGCTCCTTCTCACTGACGCCCAGGTCGTCGAGGATCTCGCTGTCGCCCACCGGGCTGTGCGGGACCGCGTCGGCGGAGGTGCCGTCCTCGTCGTCGTCGGAGTCGCCGTCCGGCTCCTCCGTGCCGTCGAGGTCGAGGGCGTCCAGGTCGGGGTCGTCGTCGCCGGGCTCCCTTCCGAGCAGTTCGTCGGTGAGCAGGATCTCGCCGTAGCTGCTGCGGGCAGCGGCGGCGGCGTCCGAGACGTAGATACGAGGGTCGTCCTCGCCGTCGATCCGGACGACGCCGAACCAGGCGTCCTCCTGCTCGATGAGCACGAGCACCGTGTCGTCCTCGGGCGAGGCGTCACGGGCCAGGTCGGCCAGGTCCGACAAGGTCTCCACATCGTCGAGCTCTGTGTCGCTCGCTTCCCACCCGTCTTCGGTGCGCGCGAGCAGTGCGGCGAAGTACACCGTGACTCTCCCACTGGTCATAGGCGTGCCGGTTGGGGGTCCCCCCGGCGGAGGCTGCGGGCGGGGAGAGCTCGGGCTCCGAGCCCCACCCACTCGGAATCGTGGCAGAAACGGAGCGTTCAGGGGACGTCTTCGGCTCCCTGTGTCCGCCCGTTTTGATCGTCCACCAGCGGGATCGTACGCGGCCCCCGGTGTGGCGCACGCACCAGACGGGCCAAGAACGCCCGAGGTCTACCAGCGGAAGGTGCGCATACGCATGGCGTGGCGCAGGCGTGCGGCCTTGGCGCGGCGGGGCTGTACGCGGTCGCGCAACTCGCGGGCCTCGGCCAGTTCGTGCAGGAACTGCGCTCGGCGTCGGCGTCGCTGCGCGTCGCTCTCCTGTCGCGCGACGTCCTCCCTGGACTCTCTGTCAGGCATCTGCACACCCCCAGTACGTCCCTCCCACTTTCCCTCTGATGGGCGGTTTGATGCCAGCGCGAGGGGCGCGGTGGCCCGGTTACTGTTAGGGACATGCGTCTCCACGTCGTCGACCACCCCCTGGTCGCTCACAAGCTCACCACGCTGCGCGACCAGCGCACCGACTCCGCGACCTTCCGCCGTCTCGCCGACGAGCTGGTCACCCTGCTCGCCTACGAGGCCACGCGTGATGTGCGCACCGAACAGGTCGACATCCAGACGCCGGTCGAGCGGACCACGGGCGTCAAGCTCTCCCACCCCCGCCCGCTGGTGGTGCCGATCCTGCGGGCCGGCCTCGGCATGCTGGAGGGCATGGTCCGGCTGCTGCCCACCGCCGAGGTGGGCTTCATGGGCATGATCCGCAACGAGGAGACGCTCCAGGCCTCCACGTACGCCACCCGTATGCCGGAGGACCTCTCCGGGCGCCAGGTGTACGTCCTCGACCCGATGCTGGCCACGGGCGGCACGCTGGTCGCGGCGATCCACGAGCTGATCAAGCGCGGCGCCGACGATGTGACGGCCGTGGTGCTGCTGGCCGCCCCCGAGGGCGTCGAGGTCATGGAGCGCGAGCTCGCGGGCACCCCGGTGACGGTCGTGACGGCCTCGGTGGACGAGCGCCTCAACGAGCACGGCTACATCGTCCCGGGCCTCGGTGACGCGGGCGACCGGATGTACGGCGCCGCCGAGTAGCTAGTGGCGCGGCAGGCAACGTTTGCCTGTTCAAGCGAACGTTGCCTGCCGCGGCACTAGTGTCGCGGCACTAGCAGCTCTTCTTCGACGCGGCGGGCGTCGGCTCGGACCTGGTCAGCTTGGCCAGGGCCCTGTCGGCGTCCGCCTTCGTCGTGAGGTTCTTGAAGGCCGTTCCGAGGATCAGGTCCACCTCTGTGCCCTTGCGCCCGGCGTCCGTGCGGCGTTCCGTGCCGGGGAGTTGGGCGGCCAGGACCGGCAACGACGTGTCCAGGGCCGAGGAGGGGCCGAGCAGTATCCCCGTGCCCTTGACCTTCTTGTCGTACTCCTTCGTCGCGTTGCCCACATCGCCGATCTTGAAGCCGCGCTTCTTCAGCTCGTCCGCGGTCTTCTTGGCGAGGCCGCTGACGGGCGTGGCGTTGAGCACGTTGACGGTGATCCGGCCCGGCTCGGGCAGCGCGGCGGCCTTCGCCGTGGCCGAGGGGATGGCGCGGGTGGCGCAGTCCGCCTTGGGACCGGCCGCCGAGGCCTTCTTGCCGCCGCCGGTGAAGACGTCGATGAGCTGAAGCGTGCCCCAGCCCAGTACGCCGAGCGCGGTGACGGAGGCGACGGCCAGGAGCACGAGCCTGCCGCGCCGCCGGGGTCGGCGCATCCGCGGGTACTTGTCCCCCCTGATCCGGTACTGGCCGCCCATGCCAGGGGGAGTCAGCATGCTCATGGGCGCAGCGTAGTGCGCCGGGGCGGTGATGCCTACTAGATGATCATTGGATGCCGGGCAGGAGAACCCGAAAGGGCCAACCCTTCACCGGACGGTCACTCAATCCAGTTCGAGTACACGCGCGTGCAGCACCTGGCGCTGCTGGAGCGCGGCGCGCACGGCGCGGTGCAGGCCGTCCTCCAGATACAGGTCGCCCTGCCACTTCACCACGTGCGCGAACAGGTCGCCGTAGAAGGTGGAGTCCTCGGCGAGCAGGGTCTCCAGGTCGAGTTGGCCCTTGGTCGTCACGAGCTGATCGAGGCGGACCGGGCGCGGTGCGACGTCCGCCCACTGCCGGGTGCTTTCCCGGCCGTGGTCGGGGTACGGCCGGCCGTTTCCGATGCGCTTGAAGATCACACGGAAAGCCTACCGGTCCAGACGTTCCGGGCGCAGCCTCCCGGCTGGGGCCGTGCAAGCCAAGTACGTGCAGAACTTGACCAATATCGGCCAAAGGGGGTGAGTGTGGATGGGCTGCTGACACATTCCCCCTATGTGGCCGCCGCCGACGGTTTCGGCTTGAGGACGGCACCGGCATGTGGACCGGGCGCGAGATCACCCGGTCGGTCTCCGATACGGCGCGGCGGAGGCGGTAGCCGGCACACGCCTCCGCCGTCCGCTCAGCGGTTCTTGTCCTTGGGGGCCTGCTCGCCCTGCTTCGCCTGCGGCTTCGGCGCGCTGCGCGCGGCCTCCGCCCGCACCAGGGCGCGCAGGACGGCGTACGGGTCCATGGGCATGTGGTGCTCCTTGCGTCGTGCTGACTGATGAACCGGTGGGGGCCGGTTCTCTCAGCAGCGCAGGACCACCGAGCGCCGGGCGGGCGGATCCCACGGGCGGGGTGGGGCGACGGCCCTGTCGGGGCGGGACGCGGGATGCGGGGGTACGGCGGTGGCGGGCGGCCGGGGGCGCTGCGCGCGGCGGGGGGAGACGTGGCGCAGGGCGGTGTCGACGACGTCGTGCTCGACGATCCCGCCGGCCTGGACGGCCGGTGCCACGGGGATGTCGGCGGGTGCCGCCGGCAGACACAGGGCGAGCAGCAGGACGACGGCGCGGAGCCAGGTTCTGGTGCTCATGGTTGCTGGTCTGCCCTGGTCGCGTACGGCGGGGAACGCGCCGCCCGTGGGATCCGCCCGCACGGCGTATTCACACCTCGCGCGGGACCTGCTTCGCGCGGCCCCGGATGCCGATCGCCGTGACGATCTCGACCAGGCCGACGGCGACGAGCCAGATCCCGCCGACGACGGTGAGGACGAAGACCGACTCGAAGGGGGAGTCGATCAGCACGATCCCGCCGACGAAGGTGACGATGCCGAGGAAGATCTGCCAGCCGCGGGCGGGCATCGCCGGGTCGGAGACGGCGGCCACGGTCTGGGTGATGCCGCGGATCAGCCAGCCGATGCCGATCCACAGGGCGAGCAGCAGCAGGGACTGCATGGGCCCGCGGAAGCAGAACAGGCCCAGCAGGATGGAGAGGGCACCGCTGATGAAGCCCAGTACGCGCAGCGAGGTCGTCTTGTGGGTGCCGAACGCGGCGACCAGCTGGAAGACGCCGCTGATCAGGAGGTAGAGGCCGAACAGGACGCCGGTGGCGCGCAGGGTGGAGCCCGGCCAGATCAGCACCAGCACGCCCAGGATCAGCGACGCGACGCCGGTGAGCAGTACGACCCGCCAGGCGGCCTGGGACAGGGCGTGCAGGGGGCCCTCGAAGGGCGGCTCGGGTTCATGGCCACCGCGCGGGGCGTGATGCTGCGCGTGAACCTTGCGGTCGTCGAACTCCGGGCCGGGGCCGGACGGTACCTCGGTCATGGTTCATGGTGGGAACGACCGGGCCCGCCCTGCCACCAAAGGGGGGCCGAACGGCTTACTTCTTGGCGGCCTTCGCCGCCGCCTTCATCTCCTGTTTGTGTGCACGGACCTTGGCGAGGGACTCGGGACCGGTGATGTCGGCCACCGACCGGAAGGACCTGGCCTCGCCGTACGACCCGGCCGCCTCCCGCCAGCCCTTCGGGGCCACGCCGAGCTGCTTGCCCAGCAGCGCGAGGAAGATCTGCGCCTTCTGCTGGCCGAAGCCGGGCAGGTCCTCCAGGCGCCGCAGCAGTTCCCTGCCGTCCGCGACGCCCTTCCAGACCAGCTCGGCGTTTCCGTCGTAGTGCTCGACCAGGTACTGGCACAACTGCTGGATGCGCTTGGCCATGGACCCCGGGTAGCGGTGCACGGCCGGCTTCTCCGACAGCAGGGACGTGAAGGCCTCCGGGTCCTGCGCGGCGATGTCGTGCGCGTCCAGGTCGTCCGCCCCGAGCCGGTCCGCGATCGTCCGGGGCCCCTTGAACGCCCACTCCATCGGAACCTGCTGATCCAGCAGCATCCCGACCAGCGCGGCGAGCGGACTGCGCCCGAGCAGCTCGTCGGCGTCGGGGTCCTGGGCGAGGTGAAGGGTGACGACGTCCATGGCTCGATGATGCCGCGTACGGGGTCAGGTCGCGCGCCAGTACCCCAGCGCGTGCAAACGGTCCTTGGCGACGCTCAGCTCCTTGCGGACGTACATCGACAGGGTGCGGGTCGTCGTCGTGTCGCAGGCGATCCAGATGTAGGGGTGCTCGGTGGTGTTCAGCAGGTCGGGGAGGTCCGTGCGGACGGTGTCGACGAGGGTGTGGCGTGGGACCGTGCGGACGTCGGCCGGGTTTCCGCGGAACGGCAGTCCGTCCAGTTTGCCCTCGAACCAGATCGTCGCCGGGGCCGGACCCAGTTCGTCCAGGAGGGAGTTGAGCGCGGGCAGTGAAGCCGGGTCGGCCATCGCGAAGACGTGGGAGGGCTCGGGCTGGGGCCGCTGGAAGCCCGTGCCCTGGACCGTCGCCTCGATGGTGTTCCCGGGCTTCGCCGCCCGCGCCCAGTCGCTGGCGCATCCTTCGTGGAGCGCGAATTCGAGGCTGAAGGTGCCGGCCCTCGGGTCGGGGTCGACCAGCGTGTACGCCCGCTGGTGCGGCTTGCCGCCGTTGTCGAACCACAGCCGGACCCACATCGTCGGGTGGACGCCGGCGGCCGCGAGCATGCCGCCGTCGGTGAGGTGCAGCCGCCGGTAGTCGGGGGAGACGTCCTCGGCGCCGGTGACCGTGAACTCGAAGTCCTTGGCGCCCATCAGTTTCAGGACCGTGCCCTGCCAACCGTGCCCCTGCCCCATCGCCTCTTCACCCTTCGCGTACTATTCCGCCACGAATTACTTAGGCAAGGCTAACCTAAAGCACAGTACTAGCACAGGAGGGTGACAGGTGACCGCAGCGATCTACCGCGACGCCTGGGGCATCCCGCATCTGCGGGCGGACGGCGTGGGCGAACTAGCCCGCGCCCAGGGCCGCGTCACCGCCCTCGACCGGGCCTGGCAGCTGGAGGTGGAGCGGCACCGCGCCCAGGGCACCTCGGCCGCCCTCCTCGGCCCGGACTCCCTGCCCTGGGACCGCTTCGTGCGGCGGGCCAGGCTCGACGACACCGCCCGCCGCTGCTGGGCCGAGCTGGAGCGCACGGATCCGGAGGCGGCCGCCTGGATACGGGCGTACGTCGATGGTGTCAATGAGGGTCTCGCGGAGGCGGCTCTGCCCGTCGGCACCCCCGGCCATTGGGAGCCCTGGACCCCGCTCGGCATCTGGCTCGGCATCCACATCCTCTTCGCGGGCTTCCCGGCCAAGCTCTGGCGCGAGCAGGCGGTCCGGCACCTCGGCGCGGAGGCCGTGGGCCTGTTCGCCATCGACGGGCCCGGCACCTCCGGCAGCAACGGCTGGCTGGTCAGCGGCGAGCGCACGGTCACCGGGCAGCCGATCATCGCGGGCGACCCGCACCGGTTCATCGAGGACGCCGGCGTCTACCAGCAGATCCACCTGTCCTGCCCCGAGTTCGACGTCGTCGGCCTCGCCGTCCCGGGCGTCCCCGGCATCGCCCACTTCGGGCACACCGGCACGGTCGCCTGGGCGATCACCAACGCCATGGCCGACTACCAGGACCTGTACCGGGAGCGGCTGCGGCGGACGGGTGCGGGGGTGGAGGCCCTCGGTCCGGACGGCACCTGGGCGCGGGCCGCGCGGCACACCGAGACCATCGAGGTGGCGGGCGAGGACCCGGTCGAGGTCGAGGTCATCGAGACCGAGCGGGGTCCGGTCGTCATCGGCGGTCCCGAAGGGCTCGACGACGGCACCGAGTGCGCCGTCAGCCTGCGCTACCCGCCCCGCGTCACCGGCGACCTCGGCTTCGGCGCCCTGCTCCCTCTGCTGCGCGCCCGCCAAGTCGCCGACGTGGACCGGGCCTTCGACCGCTGGACCGAGCCGGTCAACGTCGTCCAGGCCGCCGACACCGAGGGCGGCCTGCTCCACCGCGTCGCCGGGAAGGTGCCGGTCCGGGCCGAGGACAACCGCGTACGGCTCGTGCCCGCCTGGGAGCCCGGCCACGAGTGGCGGGGCTGGCACGAGATGCCGTACGGCGAACTCACCGACGGAGTCGCGGTCATGGCCAACCAGCGTGGCCCGGCCGCCCCCCTCGGCGTCGAGTTCGCCCCGCCGCACCGCGCCGACCGCATCGCCGCCCTGCTGGGGGAGTGGGAGCGCTGGTCGCCCGGCGACATGGCGGTGATCCACACCGACACCCATCTCGCCTCCGCCGCGCCTCTGATGGACCACCTGGCCGCCCTCGAAGGCCGCCTCTCCCCCGAGGCGTCCCGCCTCCGCGAGACGCTCCTGAGCTGGGACCGCCGCATGGAAGCGGACAGCGGACCCGCCGCCCTCTACGCGGCGGTGCGCTCGGCCGTCGTACGCCACCTCGCTGCGCACCCCGCCTTCGCCGCCCTGACCACCCCGCCCGCCTACCCCGAGGTCCTGCTCCCCTGGCTCGCCCTCGTCCCGCGCATCGGCTTCGCCCTCGAACACCTGCTGCGCGCCGAGGAGTTGTACGGCATCGACCGGCCCGAGGCGGTGCGCGCGGCTGTGGAGGAGGTGGCCGCCCGCCCGCCCCGGGGCGTGTGGGGCGACACCCACCGCCTCGCGCCCTGGCGGGCCCTGCCCGCCGAGTACGACGAACCCGGCCTCTCCGGCGACCACGACTGCGTGCTGTGCACCTCCGCCGTGCCCGGCATCACCGACCTCGCCGCCCGTGGCCCCGCCGCCCGGTACGTATGGGACCTGGACCGCCGCGAACACAGCCTGTGGATAGTGCCGTTCGGCGCCTCCGGGGTGCCGGGCACGCCCCACCACCGCGATCAACTGCCCCTGTGGGCCAGGGGAGATCTCGTCCCCGTCGTCACCGATTTCGCGCAACTGAAGAAGGAGTCCGATGTCTGAGTCCCGCGAGGTGGTGCACGAGGAGGCCGCCGTGCGGATCCTGCGCCTCGACCCCCAGGCCGACGCCGAGGTCCTGCACTCCTGGGTGAGCGAGGAACGCGCCTCCTTCTGGGGCATGAACGGCCTCACCCGCGACCAGGTCGCCGAGATCTACGCCCACCTGGACACCCTCGACACCCACCACGCCTTCCTCGTCCAGCGCGACGGCGTCCCGGCCGCGCTGCTCCAGACGTACGAGCCCGAGGCCGACCGGGTCAGCGAGTGCTACGACGTCCTGCCCGGCGACATCGGCGTCCATATGCTGCTCGCGCCCCCCGGACCGGAGGGCGGCCGCCCCGGCTGGACGGCCGGACTCGTGCGCGCGATCCTGTCGTACGTCCTCATCGGCCTCGACCGGCAGCGGGTCGTCGTCGACCCCGATGTGGCGAACGAGAAGGCTGTCGCCCGTTTCCTGAAGCAGGGCTTCGAGGCGGGGCCGCTCGTCACCCTCCCCGAGATCGACATCCCGGACGTGTACCTGCCGGAGAAGAAGGCCCAACTCGCCTTCCTGCGCCGGGAGGTAGCCTTCCCCGGGTGACCCCGGAAGACCTCGTCGCCCACTATGACCTGGAGCCGATACCGCGCGAGGGCGGACTGTTCCGCCGTACCTGGGAAGGCCCCGCACAGCCGGACGGCCGGCCGGCGGGCACCGCCATAGTCGCCCTGCTCACCGCCGAGCCGGGCGACTACTCCGCGCTGCACCGGCTGAGCGGCGACGAGGTCTGGCACTTCTATCTCGGCGATCCCCTGGAGATGCTGCTGCTCGCTCCCGACGGCAACTCGCGCACGGTCGCCCTGGGCCCGGACATAGTGCACGGCCAGCAACCGCAGTTGACCGTCCCCGCGGGCACCTGGATGGGGGCGCGGGTCGTGGCGGGCGGCGCGTGGGCCTTTTTCGGCTGCACGATGGCGCCCGGTTTCACCTACGAGGACTACGAGCACGGCGACGCGGAGCATCTCCTCGCCCGCTATCCGCACGAGGCCGCGCGGATCGTGGGACTGTGCCGCCCATGAAGCTGCTCCAGGGCCAGGTGGCCCTGATCACGGGAGCCGGCGGCGGCATCGGCCGGGGCATCGCCCTGCGGTTCGCGGAGGCCGGCGCGCGGGTGGCCGTGCTCCCCCAGAGGGGGAACCCCCAGTCGCACCTCGGTGGACTCGGCGCGCGAAGTGGCGTCCGCCCTCGGGGATTCGGTCGTCCTGCAAGGCGATCTGACCGTCGAGGAGGAATGCCGGCGGGTGCTGCGGGAGGCCGCCGAGTGGGGTGGCGGCCGGCTGACGGCGCTGGTCAACAACGCGGGTGTGCATCCGGTGCGGGAGCTGCCCGGGATGACGGCCGCCGAGTGGCGGGCGGTGGTGGACGCCAACCTGACCAGCGTGTTCGCCGGTACGCAGGCGGCGGCTGAGGTCATGCGGGGGCGGGGCGGCGGCTCGGTGACCCACATCGCCTCGGTGGAGGCCCGGATGCCGGCGGAGGGCCACGCGCACTACGCGGCCGCGAAGGCCGCGGTGGTGATGCACGCGCGCGCGGCGGCCCTGGAGTACGGCCGCGACGGCATCCGCGTGAACACGGTCTCGCCGGGCCTCATCGAACGGGACGGTCTGGCGGAGGCCTGGCCGCAGGGCGTACGGCGATGGAGCGAGGCAACGGCCATGGGACGGCTCGGGCGGCCGGAGGACGTGGGCGACGCCTGCGTGTTCCTGGCCTCGCCGCTCGCCTCCTGGATCACCGGCCACGATCTCGTCCGAGGCCCCGCCCCCGGCGGCACCGGCAAGGTGGAGCTCACCCTCGACCCCGGCCGGGTCGCCGACAACGCCCCGCAGGCCGTGGTGCTCGGGCACCTGGACCATGAAGATCACCAGATCCGCTGAGCGACTCAAGTCGGTCACATTTCAACAAAGCACCTCGACACCTCTTGACGTATGACAGGACATCCGGCTGTTATTACGCCACCCTCTGTTCGGTCCAGTTGATTTCTGCTTGGTTTCGATCAATTTCGGGGCGGTGTGCGCGTCATCGCCCCGGGGACCGCCCCTGCCTCAGGAGCCGCACATGCTCGAAAACCTCCCCTCCCCCTCGCGCCGCACCCTGCTGCGCGGCATCGGTGGCGCCGCCGTTCTCGGCGCCGGCATACCCCTGCTCAGCGCGTGCGGTGGCAGCGGTTCGGCCGCCGACCCGAAGACCGTGACCCTCGGCTCCAAGGCGTCCGACCCGGTGCCGAAGAAGGCGTTCGCGGACATCTACGCCGCCTACAAGAAGCAGTCCGGCATCACGGTCGACGTGAACACCAAGGACTCCAACACCTTCCAGGAGCAGATCAACTCCTACCTCCAGGGCACGCCTGACGACGTGTTCACCTGGTTCGCCGGCTACCGGATGCAGTTCTTCGCGGCCAAGGGCCTCGCCACCCCGATCGACGACGTGTGGCAGACCATCGGCGGCAACTTCCCCGAGGCGATGCACAAGCTCAGCAAGGGTGAGGACGGCAAGTACTACTTCGTGCCGCTGTACAGCTACCCCTGGGCCGTCTTCTACCGGAAGAGCGTCTTCCAGCAGTACGGCTACGAAGTCCCCACCACCTGGGACGACTTCGTCGCGCTGTGCAAGCGGATGCAGCAGGACAAGCTGGTCCCGATCGCCTTCGGCGACAAGGACGCCTGGCCCGCGCTCGGCACCTTCGACCAGATCAACTTCCGCCAGAACGGCTACGACTTCCACGTCGACCTGATGGCCGGCAAGGCCGCCTGGACCGACGCCAAGGTCCGTAAGACCTTCGACCTGTGGACCGAGATCCTCCCCTACCACCAGGAGGGTTCCACGGGCCGCACCTGGCAGGACGCCGCGCAGACCCTCGCCGCCAAGAAGGCCGGGATGTACATGCTCGGCACCTTCGTGGCCCAGCAGTTCACCAACAAGGCCGACCTGGACGACCTCGACTTCTTCGCCTTCCCGGAGATCGACCCGGCGTTCGGGCAGGACACCGTCGAGGCGCCGACCGACGGCTTCATGATGAGCAGGAGCCCGAAGAACAAGACCGAGGCCGTCAAGCTCCTTGAGTTCCTCGGCACTTCGGCCGCCGAGGACATCTACCTCACGTCCGACCCGAGCGTGGTCCACGCCATCACCGGCGCGGACACCTCCTCGTACACCACCCTTCAGAAGAAGGCGTACGAGATGATCGCGGGCGCCAAGAGCCTCACCCAGTTCATGGACCGCGACAGCCGCCCCGACTTCACCTCCACGGTGATGCAGCCCGCGCTGCAGAAGTTCATCCGGGACCCCAAGGGCGTCGACGGTCTGCTGTCCTCGATCGAGCGCCAGAAGAAGACGATCTTCGCGTCGTCATGAGCACCCGGATCACCGAGGAGATCCCGGAGGCGGCCGTCGTGCCGCCTCCGGGCGCCGCCCCCAAGGCCGTTCATGGCCACCGCCGTCTGCTCACCCGCCGCGACCGCCTCACGCTCGGTCTGATGGCGGGTCTGCCGACGATCCTGCACATCGCCCTCGTCTGGGTCACCGCCCTCGCCTCGATCGCGCTCGCCTTCACCACCTGGGACGGCATCGGCTTCGACTCGATCCAGTGGGTGGGCCTGCAGAACTTCCGTGAACTCTTCGAACAGAACCCGCAGTTCTGGCCGGCCGTCCAGCACAACGTCATCTGGTTCGTCGTGCTGATCGTGATCCCGACCCCGCTCGGCCTGTTCCTGGCCGTGCAGCTGGACAAGAAGATCCGCTTCAGCCGGGTCTACCAGACGGCCTTCTTCCTGCCCGTCGTGATGTCGATGGCCGTGATCGGCTTCGTCTGGCAGCTGATCTACAACCCCGACACCGGCCTGATCAACAGCGTCATCGGCGCCAACGAGCCCGGCAAGTACATCGACTGGATAGGCGACCCGGACCTCAACCTGTGGGCGATCCTGATCGCCGCCTCCTGGCGCCACGCCGGGTACATGATGATCCTCTACCTGGCCGGTCTGAAGGGCGTCGACCCCTCGCTGCGGGAGGCTTCCGCGCTCGACGGGGCGAGCGAGTGGCAGACGTTCAAGAACGTCATCTTCCCGACCCTGCGCCCCACCAACACGGTGGTCCTGGTCGTCACGATCATCGAGGCGCTGCGCGCCTTCGACCTCGTCTACGTCTTCAACGGCGGCGCCGAGGGCACCGAACTCCTCTCCATCCTCGTGACCAGCAACATCATCGGCGAGTCCAGCCGGATCGGATACGGCTCCGCCATCGCGGTCGTCCTGCTGCTGATCTCGCTCGTCGTGATCATCCCGTACCTGGTCGCCACCTTCCGGAAGGAGCGGCGCGCATGAGCACGATCACCGCCGGTCGAACGCCGGTCCGCCCCGCCCGGATCCTGCTGCACCTCTTCCTCGCGGGCGCCGCCCTGGCCTGGCTCGCCCCGCTGCTCTGGGCCGTCTACGCGGCGCTGCGGCCGTACGCGGAGACCAGCGAGAAGGGATACGTGTCCTGGCCGGACACGCTGAACCTCGACAACTTCACGAACGCGTTCACCGAGTCGGACATGACGCACTACTTCGTGAACACGCTGATCATCGCCGTCCCGGCGGTCCTGCTGACGCTGTTCCTGTCGTCGATGGTCGCCTTCTACGTCAGCCGCTTCGACTTCCGACTCAACCTGGCCCTGCTGCTGGTCTTCACGGCCGGCAACCTGCTTCCGCAGCAGGTCATCATCACCCCGCTGTACCGCCTCTACCTGCTGATCGACCTGCCGGGCATCACGATGAGCGGCAAGCTGTACGACTCCGCGCTCGGCCTGGTCCTGATCCATGTCGCCTTCCAGTCCGGCTTCTGCGCCTTCGTGCTCAGCAACTACATGCGCACGCTGCCGCACGAGCTGACCGAGGCCGCGCTGGTGGACGGCGCCTCGGTGTGGCGCATGTACTGGCAGATCGTGCTGCCGCTGTGCCGTCCGGCGATGGCGGCCCTGGCGACGCTGCTCTCCATCTGGATCTACAACGACTTCTTCTGGGCCCTCGTCCTGATCTCGACCGGTGAGAACATGCCGATCACCTCGGCGCTGAACAACCTCACCGGGACGTACTTCACCGACCCCAACCTGGTCGCGGCCGGTGCTCTGCTCACCGCGATCCCGACGCTGATCGTGTACTTCGTGCTCCAGCGGCAGTTCGTCAGCGGTCTGACGCTCGGCGCCAACAAGGGCTGACACGCCCCCAGTTCGGAAAGAGAACCACCGTGTCCTTCACCCCCGTAGCCTCCGTGCCCGTGGACCGGCGCACCGCCCGCGTCCATGAGGAGGGCTGGCAGTCCTGGAGCCCCAGCGGCGCCTACGCCCTGGACGCCGAGCCGCACCGTCCGACCAACTCCAACTGGGCGACGGTGTGTTACCGGCCCGGGGTCAGTGTGCCCGAGGGGGTCTTCCAGGGGGAGGGCCTGCTCGCACTCGACCCGGGCGACGGCTCACCGGTTCAGCTGTGTGCGGCGGCGGACCCGCTGCACACGGTCCCCTCCATCCGGCTGACCGTCCACGGCGACCACGCGGAGGTCAGCGCCGACGGCCCGGTCAAGCTGCTGACCGGGACGTCCGTCCAGTCGGTGCTGGCGCAGTGGGCCGAGAGCCTGGGCGTACCGGCCCCGCGTCCGGCGCCGACCGTCTGGTGTTCCTGGTACGAGTACTTCACGCAGGTCACCGAGGACGACATCCACGAGAACCTCCGTGCGATGGACACCCTCGACCTGCCCGTCGACGTCGTCCAGATCGACGACGGCTACCAGAGCAAGCTGGGCGACTGGCTCACCCTCTCCGGCCGCTTCCGCTCCCGCGCGGGCATCGCGGACGCCATCCGGACCCGGGGCCGCAGGGCGGGCATCTGGACGGCTCCCTTCCTGGTGGACCCGGCGAGCGACCTGGCCGCCGAGCACCCCGACTGGCTGGTCCGCTCCTCCGGGGGCGTCCCCCTGCACGCGGGCCGCAACTGGGGACACGACCTGAACGTCCTGGACACGACCCACCCGGAGGCGGCGGCGTACCTCACCGAGGTCTTCACGACCCTGCGCGCCGAGGGCTACGACTACTTCAAGGTGGACTTCCTGTACGCGGGCGCGCTGGACGGCGTACGCCATGCGGAGGTGGACGCGCTCACGGCGTACCGCGACGGCGTCCGGCTGATCCGGGAGGCGATCGGGGAGGAGGCCTACCTGCTGGGCTGCGGAGCACCCGTGCTCGCGTCGATCGGCCTGTTCGACGCGATGAGGGTCAGCCCCGACACGGCCCCGCACCGCCGCCCGGAAGCGGACGACTACAGCCAGCCCGGCCAGGACCCGGCCGAGTTCACGGGCGTGGGGCGCCAGTGGCAGAACGGCCGTCTGTGGGTCAACGACCCGGACTGCCTGATGGCCCGCCCGGCGGTCGAGACCCGCGAACGCTGGGCCGCGCACGTCGAGTCGACAGGCGGCCTGATGGCCTCCAGCGACCGACTGCTGTCGCTGGACGAGTGGGGAATCTCGACCACCCGCCGTCTGCTGGGCGGTGCCTCGTGAAGGGCATCGCCTACGGCGGCGACTACAACCCCGAGCAGTGGCCCGAGGAGGTCTGGGCCGAGGACATGCGCCTGATGCGCGAGGCGGGCGTGACGATGGTCAGCGTCGGCATCTTCGCGTGGGCGCTGCTGGAGCCGGCCGAGGGGTCGTACGACTTCTCCCTGCTGGACCGGGTCCTGGACATGCTGGAGGCCAACGGCATCGCGGCCGACCTCGCGACCCCCACGGCGGCACCCCCGGCCTGGTTCTTCCGCGCTCACCCGGAGGCGCTCCCCGTCGACAGGGACGGCACAAGACTGTCGTACGGCAGCCGCCAGACGTTCTGCCCGTCGAGCCCCGCCTACCGGGAGGCGGCCCTGCGGATGGCGCGGGCGCTGGCCGAGCGGTACGCGGACCACCCGGCGGTGGTGATGTGGCACGTCCACAACGAGTACGGCTGCCACAACGCGGAGTGCTACTGCGACGAGAGCGCGGCGGCGTTCCGGGTGTGGCTGCGTTCTCGGTACGAGGACCTGGGGTCCCTCAATCACGCCTGGGGAACCACGTTCTGGAGCCAGTGGTACTACGACTGGGACGAGATCCTCCCGCCCCGCGCCACGGGTGCCGTACCGAACCCCACCCACCAGCTGGACTGGCGCCGCTTCTGCAGCGACGCGCTGCTGTCGCTGTACGAGGCGGAGCGCGAGGTGCTGCGGGAGGCGGCCCCTTCGATCCCCGCCACCACCAACTTCATGGTGATGTACAACTTCGACGCGCTGGACTACTGGCGCTGGGCCCCGAAGCTGGACGTGGTCTCGAACGACCACTATCTCCAGTCGGCCGACCCCGAGTCGCAGATCGACATCGCGCTGAGCGGCGATCTGGTCCGCTCGCTGGCGGTCGGGCGCCCGTGGCTGCTGATGGAGCACTCGACGGGCGCGGTGAACTGGCAGCCCGTGAACAGGGCCAAGAACCCCGGTGAGTTGCGCCGCAACGCGCTGGCCCATGTCGCTCGGGGCGCCGACGGTATCGCCTACTTCCAGTGGCGGGCGGCGAAGGCGGGCGCCGAGCAGTGGCACTCGGCGATGCTGCCGCACGCCGGGACGGACAGTCAGATCTGGCGGGACGTGGTCCGACTGGGCGCGGATCTGCGGGCGTTGGCCGAGGTGCGCGGCAGCGTCGGCACGGCGGAGGTGGCGATCGTCTGGGACTGGAACTCCCGCTGGGCGATGGAACTCCCCTCCCAGCCGAGCGCCGAACTGCGCTTCCAGGACCTGGTCCGCGCCTGGTACGAGCCGCTGTGGCGGGCGGGCGTGGCGGTGGACTTCGTCCGCCCGGACGCGGATCTGTCGCGGTACCGGCTGGTGCTGGCGCCGAGCCTGTACCTGGTGGACGACGAGGGCGCGGCGAACCTGACGGACTTCGCCGAGGGCGGCGGCACTCTCGCGGTGGGCTTCCACAGCGGGGCGGTGGACGAGAACTGCCATGTGCGGCTCGGGGGTTACCCGGGAGCCTTCCGGGAGCTGCTGGGCATCCGCACGGACGAGCTGTTCCCGCTGCTGCCGGGGGAGTCGGTCGGGCTGAGCGAGGGGGGCACGGGGACGCTGTGGACGGAGCGGGTCCGGCTCGCGGGCGCGGAGGCGGTGACCTCGTACACGGAGGGCCCGCTGGCGGGCGTACCGGCGATCACGCGCCGCGGACCCGCCTGGTACGTGGCCACACACCCCGACCCGGCCACCCTGGCCGCCCTGCTGGAACGCCTCCGCACCGAGGCGGGCGTGACGCCGGTCCGCACGACCGACCCGGGCGTCGAGGCGGTTCTGCGCCGCGCCACGGACGCCGACTACCTGTTCCTCATCAACCACACCGACCGGGATACGGAGGTCCCGGTGGCGTCCGGCGCACGGGAACTGCTCACCGGGAAGCCGCTGGAGGGCTCGGTACGAGTGCCGGCCGGGGACGTGGCGGTGGTCCGGGAGCCGCGGCCGGAGTGAGGTGTGGCAGGGTGGCCGCCTGAAGCCGCTGACGTTCGTGGGGGTGGGCGGGGCATGACGGAGCTGCTCAAGGGCGGGAACACGGCCGTGGGGACCGGGCGCTCGGTCGCCGAACTACGGGCTGTGTGAGACCCGTTGGACCTGAGCGCGCTGCTGGTCGGGGCGGACGGCAAGGTCAGGTCGGACGACGACCTGGTCTTCTACAACCAGCCGTCCGCCGAATCCGGTGCCGTGCGTCACCTCGCGGCCGACGCGGAGGGCCCGGAGCGGATGGAGCTGCACCCGGCCGCCCTCCCACCGGACGTGGACCGGGTCGTCCTGGTGGCGAGCTGCGACCCCGACGACCCTGCACGCACCTTCCACGGGGCCAAGGAGGTGACGGTCCGCGCGAGGCAGGAGGGCACGGACCCGATCGACTTCACACCGCCACCTCTGACGGACGGCGAACGGGCCGTACTCCTGCTGGAGCTGTACCGCAGGGGCGAGGCAGGGAAGATACGGGCGATCGGCCAGGGGTACGCGAACGGTCTGGCGGGCCTGGCGACGGACTTCGGCACAGAGGTGGCGCAGGAGCCAACGGCCGAGCCCCTGCCGGAGCCCCCGCCCCCGCCCCTTCCCGCCCCCACTCCCCCCACTCCGCCCATGACCCTGCCCAAGCCGCCGCTCGGCACGGTCAGCCTCGACAAGGGCAGCCGTATCTCGATGAGTCTGGACAAGGCGGACCGCGAGCTGGTGGTGACGGCGACCCTGGAGTGGGACGGCGGCAGCGCCCAGCGCCGCAGCAGGGGCGCGGACCTGGACCTGTACGCCCTGCTCGTCCCGGCGTCGAAGGTGGTGAGGGGCGAGCGGCCGCCGGGCACGGTGGTGGAACACGGCCCCAAGCCGGGCAAGGAAGCTCGTCGAGTCCGCCCAGCAGCGGTGGCGGGCCGTGAACGCACCCCACCTCGTCGCCCTCGCGCCGGAGCCCGCTTCGAACGCGGCCAGCTCGTCGAACGCCCCGAGGCGGTCGCGGCATGACCGAGGCCAGCCGACTCCCTGGAGAATCCGACGTGGCATGGTCCGAACACGTGGTGGTGCCAGACGGCGTCCGGCTGGCCTGCCGGGACTGGGGCGGGCCGGGGCAGCCCATCATGTTGCTGCACGGCCTGGCCGGTCACGCGGGTGAATGGGACGCGCTGGCACGGCGCTTGAGCTCCGGGTACCGGGTCGTCGCGGTCGACCAGCGCGGGCACGGCGCCAGTGAGCGGCACCCGCGGGACGTCTCCCGCGCCGCCTGCGTCGCCGACGTCATCGCCGTTGCTGATCAGCTGGCGCTGCGGCGGCCTGTCCTGGTCGGCCAGTCGCTGGGTGGGCACACGGCCATGCTCACCGCCGCCGCACATCCCGGACTGGTCCGCGCGCTCGTGCTCATCGAGGCCGGCCCCGGCGGTCCAAACCCGAACGGCCCCGGGGACATCGGCGGATGGCTCGACTCGTGGCCGACACCGTTCCCCTCACGCGAAGCAGCGGCCGTGTTCCTCGGCGGCGGACCGGTCGGCGCGGGCTGGGCGGCCGGGCTGGAGGAACGCGAGGGCGGATGGTGGCCTCGCTTCGACCGGGACGTGATGGTCCGCTCACTGGCGGAGAACGCCCAGCGTTCCTTCCGGCACGAGTGGGGGCAGGTCGCGTGCCCCACCCTGGTCGTCCTGGCCCAATCCAGCTTCATCCCCGCGCAGGAAGCCGACGAGATGCTCCGGCAGCGCCCCGCCACCATGGCCATGAGCATCCCCGGCACCGGCCACGACCTGCACCTGGAACAGCCTGAGACCCTGCACGCCGCGCTCTCAGACTTCCTCGAGGGCCTCGCTTGAGAACTCCTGCGCGGTCACGACGAGACCAAAGCCAGACCTCGCAGACAGCCATCGATCCACAGATCTTGACAATGACTCTCGTCTCCTGGGTCGGCCGGAATCCCGATCGGCTCACCTCCGTGCGGAGGGAAGTGGCCGTAGCGGCATGGCTCGCGGCGCAGGGAGATCCTGCGGCGCAACTCGTCACAGCGGCCCAACAGCCGGTCGTCGTTCAGGGCCACCCGGTGACGTTCTGGGAAGGCCTCGCCGACGGAGACACGCACGCAAGTACGGGAGAATGGGCGTACTGCTGCGGCGGCCTCACGACTTGGAGCCGCCGCCTTTTTCGCTTCCGCCTCTTCAGCCTTTTGACAAGGTCGCGCAGCGTTTGAAGCGCGCCGCCATTCCGGACGCCACTCGCGCGTTTCTCCGGCCCATGGCTGACGATTTGGCGGCCGAATACCGCCGTCTCCAGTTCGCGCTTCCGGCGGGTCACCTGCACGGTGACTTCAACGTCGGCAATGTGCTGCGTGACGAGGCAGAACCATCCAAAGGTCATCGACCTGGGCGGGTTCGTTACGGGCCCCCGAGAGTGGGACCTCATGCAGACCGCCATGTCCTACGACAGCTTCGGTTGGGACACAGAGGGCCGAGTACGCCGATTTCGTTGCCGCGTACGGGTTCGACGTGCGGGAATGGTCCGGGTACACCGTTCTCCGGAGCATTCGCGAACTGCTGATGATCACGGGTTCTCGCAGAACGCCGGCACCAACCCGCGCGCGGCCGACGAAGTTGAGAAGCGAGTGGACAGCCTACGCTCCGGTGGCTCTCGCCGAGACTGGGCGCCGTTCCAAGCTGCCTGTCGGCCCAGCCGAGGGGGTGTCGCGGCGAGGGCGGCGCAGTCGGGTCGTCAGCGGGCCCGTGACGGTCTCCCTATCGCTGGTGTTCGCAGCCGTGGCTGCAACGACCAGACTCAGCCACCAGGAGTGATCGTCACTTCGGAAGTACTGGTCGAGGCAAGCAGAGCAAAGGAGAACGCAGCGCTGACAAGTAGGATCGCCAGGCAAGCCCACACGGTCAGACGGTGGACGCCACGGGCCTCAGGATCGCCCGTGCTCGCCCACCACGCGACGAGCACGGCGAGCCCGCAGAAGACCGGTGGTGTAGCTGTGGCGGCACGAGCGATGAGCTGCATGACCAACCACATGAAAGAAACATCGCCAACACAACGGCAGAAACCGTCCGCCGACGCCATAGCCTCATAGGTGGCAAGCCAGTAGGCGACATGACCTTTAGTGTCCTTCCTCAGCGCTTTCTGCATCGCCGCGTCCGAGGCGGCAGCCGGTCGAAGTACCCGGCGTGACCTGCGAGTTCCGGTCCGTTGATCGGCTACACCACCTTGCGGGACGCGAAGACTGCTTCTTGTCGATCCGGACGCCGAAACCCCAGACCGGGGCCACTTCGTGTGCCGCGCCAACGGAGAGATCATCGCGAGCCAGGTACCGGAAGGCGAAGCGCATGATCGCTTACACCACGACGCGGACACGACGCGGGACACGACCATCAGACGATAGTAATCACTCCAGCCCATTTGATACTTCTTCATATTTTCCATGATGCATACGGTGGGATCCGTCGAAATCACCCTGATGGATCGTAGCCAGGGCAAATTGCGTGCGTAATATGCCAGCCGACAAAAACGGGCGATTCCGGACATCCGGCATTCGCTGACCGCGCCACCGTCCCTCAGGAGCTGGCTTCTCGATGACGCTGAATACCTCTGCCGCGCCTCACTGGCGCAGAACATCGGCCTGGATGGCGGCGCTGCTCGCCGTGGTGATCGCCGCTGTCGTCGTGGCGGTGACGCCGACGCGGGCGAACGCCATCGCGCAGCCCGTACCTCTGGGAACCGCTGACAGCTTCGCGGTTCTGGCCGGAGAGTCGGTCACCAACACCGGGCCTTCGGTCATCACCGGCGATGTCGGGGTGCATCCGGGGACAGCCATTTCCGGTTTCCCGCCGGGGGTGGTGAACGGGACGTTCCACTCGGCGGACGCTGTGGCCGCTGGGGCCAAGAGTGACCTGGTCGCTGCCTACAACAATGCGGCCGGACAGTCCTCGGACGGCGCTCTTCCTCCGGACGCCGGCGGTCTTACGCTGGTCCCGGGCGTCTACACCGCGTCGTCCACCCTCGGTCTCACAGGCACCCTCACCCTGGATGGCCAGAACAACCCCGATGCCATCTGGGTGTTCCAGGTCGGTTCGGGCCTGACGACGGCCTCCGCCAGCAACGTGAGCCTTATCAACGGTGCCTCGCCGTGCAACGTGTTCTGGCAGATCGGCAGCTCGGCCACCCTTGGAACTAATTCCGACTTCGTCGGCACCATCATGGCCATGACGTCGATCAGCGCCACCACGGGGGCGGACATCGCCGGCCGGGCACTGGCCCGTAACGGCTCCGTGACGCTGGACACCAACACGATCACCAGACCGGCCTGCGCCGACGAGACCACGGGTGGGACCACCGGCGGGACCGCCACTGGTGGGACCGCCACGGGTGGCGTGATCGCTGGCACCACCGGCGGTACCACGGGCGGCGTGATCGCCGGCACCACCGGCGGTACCACCGGCGGCGTCGGCGGTGTGCTCGGCGGTGTGACGACGGGCGGCACCAGCATCGGCGGAGTTGTCGGCGGAGTGCTTGGTGGAGTCACGACGGGTGGCATCATCGCGGGCACCACGGGCGGCACCACGGGCGCGACGATCGGCGGCGTCCACGGCGGTACCACGGGCGGCGGCCCCAAGCCGCCGGGTAAGCCGGGCAAGCCCGGTAAGCCGGGTAAGCCTGGCAAGCCGGGGCACGGCAAGCCCGGTAAGCCCGGCCACGATCACGGTAAGCCCGGCAAGCCCGGCAAGCCCGGCCACGGTCACGACGGCAAGCCCGGTGACGGTAAGCCCGGCGGTTACGGCGACTCCGCGCACGGAAAGCCCGGCAAGCCCGGCGACTACATGAGCCGGTAGTTCCTTGCGGCGGGCCGGTCGCCCGCGTGCGCGAGTGAGACGTGTGGCGTGCGGTGGACGGTGGGACGACCCCACCGCGCGCCACGCGCGAAAGCGGAAGAAGCGGAAATGAACAGCGGGATGGGAAGTCCGGGTGAGGCCGTGCTGAGCGGTGTCGAGCAAGCGGAAGCGAAAAAATCGGAGCACTGCGGCGCCAGTCCGGCCGAAAGCGACCGCAGCGGTACTCCCGATGCTTCTCATGGCGGGTCGGGGCAACCGGGACGCTCGCTCAGGGCGGCCACAGGAGCCGCCGTAGTCCTGTGTCTCGCAGCGACGCTCATTCACGTGGTCCTGATCTTTCTCCATGTGGCGCCTGCGAATGCCATCTCGCAGCAGTACGACAAGCAGATCAACGCATGGGTCTATCCCGTGTTCGAGCAGAACTGGCGATTGTTCGCCCCGGACCCGGAGTCGGTCAACCGGCAGATCTCGGTGAGGACCATGGGGACCGCTCCGAACGGCACCGCGCAGGTGAGCAACTGGTTCGATCTGAGCGGTATGGACGACTCCGCTACCAGGCACAACCCCTTCCCGAGCCATACGACGCAGAACATGCTGCGCCGGGCCTGGAGTTCCTACCTGGAAACGCTCGGTGGCGACGACCAGCCGCGTTCGGAGCGGGCTGTGATGATCCAGCAGTACCTCCGGAACATCGCGGCGGAGCGCATCGCGGGCCAGCGCGGCGGCTCCTTCCACTCCATCCAACTGCGGGTCATCACGCTGCCCATCGGCGCCCCCGACCAGGCGGGGGGCAACCGTCCGGCCACCGCCACGCCCACATCCGTAGACACCCGTTACCTGCCCTGGTGGAAGGTGGCCCCGCATGGCACCGACTGAGCCGACCCCGATCACGGCACCCACGCCGTCGACGTGCGACCCTGAGCAAGGAGGAACGCGCACCGCGACACAGCGAACGCTCGACCGCGTCGCCGCGTTCTTCACCCTCCTGATCGAGCGGCCGATCTCCCTGTACGCGGCGGCAGTACTGCGCATCGGCTACGGCCTGCTCTACCTCGTCTTCCTGCTGCGCGAGTTCCCCAACCGTGACGAGATCTGGGGGCCTGATTCCCCCTGGACTCCCGTGTTGGCGAGGCAACTGTTCGACCAGACGGGATGGGCAAGCGTTCTCACCCTGTCCGACAGCCGCGCGTACTTCGAGCTCTGCTACGCGGTGGCCGTCGTCACGTCCGCGTTGTTCATGCTGGGCTGGCGGACCAGAGCGGTGTCCGTGCTGTTCGCCATCGTGGTGGCGTCATTCCATGCCAGGGCGATCTTCATGACGGACGGCGGGGACAATCTCATCCTCCTCATGGCCGTCTACCTAGTGTTCACCGCCTGCGGCCGACGCTGGTCTCTCGACGCCCGCAGGGCCCGGCTGCGCTCAGCCGCAGGACCAGAGGGACGCCTCCCACTGACGGCCGGGGGTGAGTTCCGGTGCCAGCTCCGCGACGCCCGCTTGAGCGTGGTCACGGTCCTGCACAACTGCGGGATGTTCGTCATCGCCGCCCAGGTCTGCTTCCTCTACGGATCGGCGGGCCTGTACAAGGTGCAGGGCGGCACTTGGGGCAACGGGACCGCTCTCCATTACGCCCTGAACCTCCAGCTGTTCCAGCCCTGGCCCGCGCTCTCTGAGATGGTCGACGACCACCAGGTCCTGATCGCCGCCGCCTGCTACCTGACAGTCCTGTTGCAGGTCGCCTTCCCCTTCGTCCTCTTCGGTAGGCTCAAATACCCCGTCCTCGTCATGTTGCTGACCATGCACGTGGGCATCGCGGTGCTCTTGGGCCTGCCGCTCTTCTCCGCCGCGATGATCGTCGCGGACGCGGTCTTCCTGCCGGACCGCTTCTACCGCTCCCTAGGACTACTCTGCCGGCGTGCAGTCCAGCGCACCGGTGCCAGCGGTCGGGGAGCATCGCCCAGGTCGGAAGCCGGCCTCCTACCAGCGCAGCCGAGACCCGTCGGATGAGGCCGGTTAAGAAGGGCGCCGAGCTTCATCACTCAAGGCGCACAGTTCATGGATCACCTGGTTGCCGCAGTCCACTGCTTGGCCGTGAAATCGTCACGATTGAGGTCGGCTGGCCTCGACCGTGACGATTTCGGCGAGACGCATCGTCGTGAACAAACCGTCCGCCAGCGGTGGCCGGCGGGTGACGATGCGTCGGCATGGGCGGGACGAGCTCCTAGTAGTCGCCCTGCTCCGTGCCCACCGCGAGATGCAAGCGCGCGAGCGTAAGGCGGCCGGCGACCTGTGCACCGAGTCCGACTACGTGTTCACCAAGCCGCTGGGTGGCCCGCTGAGCCCGAACACGGACTACCACGACTGGAAGCGTCTGCTGGAAGACGCGGGGATCCGGGACGGTCGGCTGCACGACGCCAGACACACGGCCGCCACGGTGCTCATGCTGCTCGGTGTCCCGGCCCGGGTCATCGATCAGATCATGGGGTGGGAGCCGGGCACCTCCGCGAGCATGCGGGCGAGGTACCTCCATGTGCCGGACGCCATGCTCAAGGACGTGGCCCGGAAGATCGCCGAAGCCATCTGGGGAACCCCGGAGACACCCGCTGTGGACAAAAACCAGGACAACGAGGGCTGAGAACCGCCGAAGGGCCCCACCGCGAACGGTAGGGCCCTTCGACAGCGTGCCCGGTGAGGCACTGGCGGAGGATACGAGATTCGAACTCGTGAGGGGTTGCCCCCAACACGCTTTCCAAATGTTCGTCCGGGGGTTCCGTGGCGTACGGAAACGTTCTGACCTGCGGAGCAATCGGTACCGGTGGGGTTTCTGAACGGTGCTGTACGGCGGTGAATGCAACCAGAACTGCAACCATTGCTGACCTACTTGCCGTGCTCCGGGCCATACCACTGGAGGGCTTGCCCGGTCACCGCGGCGATGCATTCGAAGTCGTGATCGCGATGGAGCAGGGTAAGCCCTTGCAGCTCAGCCGTCGCGGCGACGACCAGGTCGACAGCTCCGGCACTTCGGTGTTTCCCCTGCTTGGTGAGGGCTTCCTGGACCTGCCAGGCGCGGTCGTACGCGCGGTCGTCGACGGGAACCCAGCCGAAGATCAGCCGCATGTCCTCGATGCCGCGCGCCCGGTCGGCAGCTGACCGTGCGCTGTAGAAGAACTCGAGCTCGGTGATCGGGCAGGTCGCGATGAGTCCGGCCGCGGCGGCCTGGTCCCAGCCGTACTGCTCCGCTTCCCCGCGCATGAACCGCGCGAGCGCGCTGGTGTCGATCAGGAACTGGGCCGCGTTCACCGGCGGTAGTTCGCCTTGTTCTCGAACAGCTCCAGATCAAATGCGCCGTCGCCCGCCGCGGCCCGCAGCCGGGCGAGAGCCAGGGCGCGACGCCGGCTCTCCAACACCTCGCGAAGAGCGGTGTTGACGGTCTCCTTCTTGGTCTTCGTCCCGAGAGCTTTCGCCACGTCCGCGACCAGGTCGTCGTCCAGGTCGATAACAGTCCGACTCATATGTGCCTCCCGATATCAAATATGGGGTCGAGTATATCTCGCGAGGTGCCTTGTGGGGTGCCATCGGACGCCTCGGCCTGGCCACCGGGTCCTACCGGGCATCACGCCGTGGGTGCGGGAGAGAGCGAGGCGCGTTCCGTATCGCGCAGGTGATGCGAGGCATCAAGGTCGGGCGGGTTGAGTGCGCGGCGCACGCCTACAAGTACGGCACGGGCAGGCCCCCGATCGAGCCGGCCGACGGGCGCACCTGCAACCCCTGACCTGGATGATCTTCCTCGGCCTCAACCGGGGGACCACTGACTGTGCCGGTCCGTGCCCACGAGGGCGGGTGTCAGCCGACGGGGTAGCCCTGGCCGAGGGCGGCCTTGCGGAAGGGGGGGAGCCTGTCGAGGGGGACGGCGAGGTGGCGTTCGCCGAGGCGGGTGCAGTGGGCGCGCGTGCGGCGGTCGGTGGCGAGGAGGGCCGCGACGGCCGCGTCCGCGCACTCGATGAGGTGCACCGGCCCGGTGTCGCGGACCTGGCCCACCCGGCGGGCGGCGTCGGCCAGCAGGGTGGTGACCGTCTGCGGGAGCGGAGCGGCGATGGCCTCCAGATGGTGGCGGAGTTCGGCGAGATCGCGGCCCGTGTCGGCGGCGGCGAGCAGCGAGGCGGAGGTCAGGGCCCACACGCGGTCGCCGGTACGCACGGCGAAGGCGTCGAGGAGAAGGGTCTCGGCGGGGGCGAGTCCGTCGAGGGCCACCACGTCGTGGTTGGGGAGAACCTTCAGGCCGCCGGTGCTCTTCGGGGCGGTGCCGGCCGGTGCGGGGGAGGGGAGGTAGGTGGCGGTCTGCCCGGTGGCGTAGGCGCCGAGGGGGTTGAGGCGGAGGGCGAGGAGGCCGTCGTAGCGGCTGATGCAGTCGGTCCAGTCGGCGCCCCAGTTGTCGCGGTAGTCGTCGCGGGCGCCCACCGGCGGCCCGTAGTCCACGTCGATCAGGCCGAGGACTGCGGCGTACTCGAAGAGCACGGCGAGGGTGTAACGGCCCTGGAGGAGTTCCCAGTTGTGGAACCCGTCATAGCCGAGGCTGCCGTATTCGGGGTCCTCCAGATAGAGCTTCCACAGGGCGCGCTCACTGCGGGCGATCCTGGGATCGTGACCGGCCTTGCGCATGGTGCGGAAGAGCGCGTCGACATCGGTCCACTCACCGGGCGCACAGGCGGCCAGGGCCGCGCCGACCTGGGCCCGGCGCGGCTTGACGGCGGTGAGAACGTTCGCCACGCGCTGGCCCTTGATCGCTTCGACGCGGGAGAACTCGTCGATCACGCCGCGGCTGAGCCAGCGCTGCCACAGCAGGGCGAGCGTCTCGTGCGCCGGCTTGGTCAGCGCTGACCTGCCACGTGCGGTCAGCACGAGCTTTCCGGAGGTGAGCTCGGCGAGTCCCCCGGCCTGGAGCAGCAGCGGCCAGGCGAAGGACGCGATCGGTTCCTCGGCGTAGAAGTCGCCGCCGCTGAGCGCTTCCGCGACCGCCTTGACCGTCGCCGCGGACGGGCGGAGTGTCTTCTCGCTGCAGCGCAGTCGGCCCGCCGCGCACAGCTGAAGCACCGCCTTCAGACTGGCCTGCGCCTCGTGCTCGGTCGTGCGTACCTGACGCTCGTCGGGGTTGCTGGTCACAGCGGCCCCGTTCCCAGGACGTAGTGGTAGTTGCCTGCGCCGCAGGTGCGCTCCAGCGTCCGTACGATCTTCTGGGCGTCGTCGCGTGGGCCGTTGATGTAGAACGGCTGCCCCTGGCGGCCGAAGCCGATCCGCGGGGCGGCCGGGCCGGGCTCGCCGAGGTGTACGGAGACCTGCGCGAAGTCCGGCGCGGGCTCGAAGCCGAGGGTGCGGGCGTAGGCCACACCACCGTGCACGATGCTCTGCGCCTGCTCCAGGCCGATCCGCAGCGGCGGTTGCGCGAACGCCCGGTAGTAGTCGCGTACGAAGGCGTCCAGCGATCCCCCGCCCATCACCTGTGGGCCGACGGTGTCCTTGACGCCGAGGCAGTAGACGTCGACCAGGAACCCGCAGAGGGTGACCCGGCTGGCACGCTCCTGGCGGGCGATCAGGACCTGGGCGAAACCGGCGACCCCGGGATTCCCGGCGCCCTCGGCGTCCGCGCGCGCCCAGTCGGGGGCCGCGGACAGGTCCAGGTCGGTGCTCCAGCCGGCACTCACCCAGCAGCCCACCACCGGGCGCTCGGTCGGCGCGGCCGTGCTCTGCTGTTCGTGGGCCACCTGGCGCACCAGCGCACTCGCCCGGGCCGGTTTCAGCCCGAGGACCCGCGCGATCTGCTTCGGTCCACTGCCCTTCTCCCGCAACGACCGTACCTGGGACAGCAGTTGCGCATCGTCGTCGTTCATGGGGCCATTGTTCCGCAGCGCCGGGGCGTCAGGTGCGGGGGTCGGCTGTTCCCGTCGTCCCCGGATGGGGGGCGTACGTGGGCACGCGGGCCCGAGCCGGGTGTTTCCCGGCCGCCCGTCCGCGCCGGGGAAGGCGTTCCCGTACGGGTGAGACGGCCACCCGCGGTCCCGCTGCTTCGTAGAGTCGGGGTCGAAGTGGACACGGCCGCGGGAACAGGGAGGACGGAGCGATGGTCAAAAGCGCGAGGGAGCGGCTGGGTTTGCTGCTCGGCGGGTCGAAGGCGGCGGAGTTCAGCGCCCGGCTCGAAGCACCGGCGGACGGCGTCGGCCTTGAGGTGGCCGGGGTCGGACCGGTGCGTCTGCCGCTGCGCGCGCCGCAGGTGAAGAAGCTGATCGCGGTGGCGCGTCCGGCACTGTTCGGCCGGGGGAGGACACCCTGAGCGACAGCAGTGTGCGCGACACCTGGCACATCCCGCCGGACCAGGTCACACTGCCGACTGCCCGCACGAGGTGACACCGGTCAGGAGCGGCTACCGGGTGACCCTCACGTTCAATCTGTTGGCCGAGCGAGGGGCCCCGGAGCGGGAGTCCGGCCCGCTCGACGACATGGCGCACTGCCTGGAGCAACACTTCAACGCACCGGCCAGGCCGCGCTACGGCGGCCAGGACCTCGATCCGCCCCGTCGTCTTGTCTACCTGCTCGATCACGAGTACACCCAGCGGGGTCTCGGCTGGGACCGGCTCAAGGGCGCCGACACGGAGCGTGCCGCGCTGCGAGACGGTACTCGCCCTCGCCGAGGTGAAGGAGACCTGGGACGCCACACCGGCCGGGTACGACCCCTGGGACGACTACGGCTACGAAGAGGAGGACGAAGAGGGAGAGGGAGAGGGAGAGGGAGCAGCCGCGGTCGACGGCGCGGGTACCGACGAGGACTACGAGCTCGGCGAGCTGATCGACGACGAGATCACCCTCGGCTGGTGGACCGGTCCGGATGGCGCCGACGGCGAGCAGATCTCGCTGTACGTCCGCGACTACGAGAGCTGCGCCAGTACCCCGAGTGCGGACCTGAAGCCCTATGACTCCCAGTACGAGGGCTACATGGGCAACTACGGCAACACGCTGGACCGCTGGTACCGGCGGGCCGCGGTCGTGGTGTGGCCACGAGAGCGGGCCTTCGCGGCGCGCGGCGAGGCCGGATCGCGGTGGGCAATCGAGGAACTGCAGGCCCGTATCACCAAGGGCGACGGGGACGGCGCACGCGCCGCGGCCGAGTCCCTCGCGCCGCTCAGCGGGACATGCTCAAGGTCCCGCGCCCGGACGCCCTGCGCATTCCGGAAGATTTCAAGTCCAGTGAGACGGTCGTGACGCTATGAGGTTTGTGGTGCGGGTTCCCTGCGTTTGGCCGGGTC
>NZ_JAVRBF010000670.1:0-280 GCF_032436805.1 Streptomyces sp. P17
CCAGCTGCTCGTGGGTGAAAGGGATCTCGTCGCCGTCGAGATGCTCGCGGGCTGCGATCATCCATTTCGCGGCGCGCTGCTCGATGGAATGCGCGGCGTTGCAAGCCGCGGCCTGCAGGAGCTGGGCGAACTGACATGCGCCGTAGCGTGTCATGAGGTCGTTGAGCGCGGTTGATCGCAATTGCGCCTGTTCGAGAGTTCGCAACGGGAGGCGCGCAAGCGGTCCGCCGACCTTCACGACAATCCGCGCATAGGCCAGTGACGGCTCCCGGCCCGCGGG
>NZ_JAVRBF010000671.1:0-280 GCF_032436805.1 Streptomyces sp. P17
CTCAATGATCCCAGACCTACCACGAGAGGCCATCGAGCCTACCGTGAGTACAGGCATGGAAGCCCTGGGTCGTGGACAGGACCTCGACAAGATCAACCGCTTCATCACCGCCATCATCCCTCTCGGCCAGATGCAGGACCCGGACTTGAACCTCCGCAACCTGAAGACCCGTATTGCCAACGCCCTGGGCTTGGACGTAGCGGGCCTCCTGAAGACCGAGCAGGACCTCGCCATGGAACAGGCGAAGAACATGATCGCGTCTGGCGGCAATGCACTCGCT
>NZ_JAVRBF010000672.1:0-280 GCF_032436805.1 Streptomyces sp. P17
TGGTGCGGAGCACGACCACGATCCCTGCGCGCCAGTCGCTGCGATTCGGCCTGCGGTACGTCGTCGAGGGCGCTCCCGCCGGCGCGCGCGTGGAGCTCAGGCTCGTCACCGTCTTTCCGGAGCCGGGATTGCTCGATCCGGCTTCGGGGGTTCGGCACTACGAAAGCGAGTATACCATTCGCGGTTCGATCGGCACCCAGGCGTATCGCGAGTTCATGTTTGACCACACCTGGGAGATCGTAGCCGGAGAATGGATCTTCGAGTTTTGGCACGACGGTCG
>NZ_JAVRBF010000673.1:0-280 GCF_032436805.1 Streptomyces sp. P17
TAAAAAGTCATTTGTTAACACTTGATCTAATTCTTCCTCATCAATAGTTGATTTTAATTTAGTTCGAGTACTAAGTAGTTGTTCTTGTACAACTCTGTTTATCGCAAGCAAGTCTGATTCATCGTTGACAATATCTTTTAATCGAGGCTCATTTCGATTTTTGGATAAGAGTATTTCAGATAATTCTTTTAATTCACCTAAATATTTCAAAGACTTTGTTTTATCATCCCAAATATATTCCTTTGTTACTAATTGTCGATTAATAAGGGCATCATTCACC
>NZ_JAVRBF010000674.1:0-280 GCF_032436805.1 Streptomyces sp. P17
GCGCGCGTAGTCACGCATCTGCTTGGAAGTGAAGTAGTAATCGCAGGGCTCAGCGAACGCTTTTTCGCCGCGAATCATGCAGCGAACCGAGTCAACCTCTTCGGGAAGAGGTGGCAGTTCTAGTACGTCCGGGTTGTCCGGCATCGGCCCCCACTCGCCGGACTGCACGCGTTGATCGAACGCAGCCCGCTCAGCTTCGGCTTTCCCACGGAGAGCGGCTGCCATCTTTGCCATAGGCGAGTCATCCCGCTGACCACCCGGGGAGGGCTGGGCGGAGAGG
>NZ_JAVRBF010000675.1:0-280 GCF_032436805.1 Streptomyces sp. P17
GCATTCTCGTCTCTCCAGAAGATCACCACCACGGGGTTTGACGGGTCCGAGGGTAGGGGATTCTCGCTGACCAATCACACAACGAACGCGGCCGGCGACGCCCTGAAGGAAACGGCTCATGCCGACCCGACGGCACTCGTGGGATTCGATTCCCTCGGCATCGGCGATATCCAGAAAATCGTCCGCGACCGCGAGGTCTACATTCAGTCCCTGAAGGATTCCGGTGATATCGCTGATTATCGGAAGGCGAGAACACTCGAGTCTCAGGAGACCCTCGGTC
>NZ_JAVRBF010000676.1:0-280 GCF_032436805.1 Streptomyces sp. P17
TAATCAAAGAAATCAAGCCATTACACACTGGTACAAATGGTCCTATTAGTTCGCCTACAACTGCAATTGTGAATGATAAAGGTGCGGGTAACGGTACAGGTCCAAATGGTCATCAAGAAATCATCGCAAGACGTGACGGTACACTACATGCGCCAGTCGGAAAAAACGTATTAGTCGGTTTAAACAAAGGTGATTCAGTAATTAATGGTCGTCATACACAAGATTTAATGAAATCAGGTATTGTACCTAAATTCAAAAAGGGTAAAAATTCTAAAAACGC
>NZ_JAVRBF010000677.1:0-280 GCF_032436805.1 Streptomyces sp. P17
TCGTCCACGGCCAGCCCGGCCATCGCTGGACGATCGAGAGCCTGGTCTGAGCCGGGCTTTTCCGACGCAAATCAACCGCAAAGGCGGCGAAGCATTTTCGCCACAGGCAACTGGTTTATCGGGCCAAGGCGCCCTTCCCCGCGGGGGCGCCAGGAACGGCCAAGCTCCACTCAAACCAATGTATTTTCACTGGAATTTTCGTCCCTGGCGTATGGCGCGAATTGTTCCAGTCGCGGGTTTTCAAGTCTTATCACTGCCTTGTGATCGCCTCTGGGGAACG
>NZ_JAVRBF010000678.1:0-280 GCF_032436805.1 Streptomyces sp. P17
GCGACAGCCGCCACCATGCGCGTGCGCGCTGGTCAGCAGCGCTTGCGAAAATACGAAGGCCACGGCCAGAACCATCATGGTTTTCATGCGGAAACGGCCCCTGTTGTTTTGCCGTTCAAGGATAGTTCTTTGCTGCAACCTGAGCAAACAGGGCTGTGCGCACGTCTAGATTGCAAGCGCCGGCGGCTTGCGAACCCCTTGCCGCGACCCCGGATGATAAGCAAAAACCCCGCCAAAGGGGCGGGGCTTTTTGCATTATAAGTCTTTGTTTTTATTGGTG
>NZ_JAVRBF010000679.1:0-280 GCF_032436805.1 Streptomyces sp. P17
TGAAATGAATTTTGCCCGCCGCATTGCGGACAAGGCCTTTTTCATGGATGACGGTTATATTGTCGAAGAAGGCCCGGCTGAGCGGGTGCTGGCCAATCCAAAAGAAGACCGCACCCGTGAATTTCTGGCATTGCTGGAAGATGAATAAATTAACTAATTGAACCGTGCCGCCTAACTTTGATAAAAAGTCTGGCGGTTTTTTGTCTGATATAAGGAAAAATTGAAAAGTACCCTTACTTTTTGAAAGCCTTTCCTTTGCGTCAGTCAAACAGTTTTTGAT
>NZ_JAVRBF010000680.1:0-280 GCF_032436805.1 Streptomyces sp. P17
GTTTTCTTCAATCCTGCCACCGGCAAGCTTGGACCGACATTCGATGGCGCTATCGATATGGCTGACGCAGTTCGTTACGGTAAAGTGGACGGCGATACGCTGAAATGGTGGTTTGGCCAAAGCGATGCGGCCCGGAAAGGAATGATCCGAGGTCGTCATTCTGCTGAAAAGGTTTGGTCAGAATTCGTAAAATTCGCTTCACAATTTGGCAGCGATGTTCAGCCATGGGGCAACGGTTCGTCGTTCGATATTACGATGTGCGAGTGGCAAATTGGCGTGG
>NZ_JAVRBF010000681.1:0-280 GCF_032436805.1 Streptomyces sp. P17
GGCCAAAAGAAAACCTTCTCCCGCGTGCGGGAGAAGGTGCTTGCGTAAACCGTATCGTGCGAGCGCGAACGCCGCCGGCTTAGTGCGCGACGGGGGTCGTGCGCGTGACGGTGCGGTTCGCCATGTGGTGGCCGACCGCGCAGCCCGCGGCGGCGCCGGCGATGCCGTGATGGGCCATGTGGCCGGCGATCGCGCCGACGATGGCGCCCTTGATGCACCCGCGCGCCTCGGCCTGCGGCGCGGCGAACGTGAGCGCGGCGCCGGTCATCAGGGCAGCGGC
>NZ_JAVRBF010000682.1:0-280 GCF_032436805.1 Streptomyces sp. P17
TCGCGCGTTCCTCGGCGTCGAGCATCATTTTCCTTATTTGCAGCTCCATCGAGCCTTTTTTGCCGAGGGAGATGATGAGTCGGAGGAAATATCCGAGCCCAATGCCAACAACGCCTGCGACGGCGAGGAGCATGAATACTATTTTTAATGACATCCGCGTCTGATCAGACGCGGACCTTTTTTACGATAGGGAAAGTCTAGAAAATGGCTTAACAGAGCTACTCTGGACAGGTTCCTGACGCATACTTGGGTACGCGAATGAAGAATTGAAGAAGCTGAG
>NZ_JAVRBF010000683.1:0-280 GCF_032436805.1 Streptomyces sp. P17
GGCCGCACCATCGGCAAGCGGCTGACCGGCATCCGCGTCATCAGCGCCGATGGCCGCCGCCTGCGCCCGTCGCAGATCGTCGCCCGCAACATGATGAAAGAGGCCGAGTTTCTGGCCCCCGCACAGGTTTTCTTGATGGGCGGGGAAAGCGGGCTGATGCTGGTGCTGACCTTTCTGTGGGTCTGCGGCGTGGCGGGGTTCTTTCTGCGCAACAAGCGGCGGCAGCGGTTGGGCGATGTGATCGCCGGCACGCTGGTCGTGGAACAGCCGCGGGCGGTGC
>NZ_JAVRBF010000684.1:0-280 GCF_032436805.1 Streptomyces sp. P17
TCTTCAGCCTTCTTTTCAACACGTGAGATTGGCCCCCGCTTGGTGAGAAACCGCGACCTGAGGTCAAATGATGATCTTGTGTTCTATTCAGGGGCCTTTGCGGATCAGTTCCTTCTCTATGATGGTGACATTCTGATCGGCATGGATGGCGATTTTTCACCCACGATATGGTCAGGCGGGACCGCCCTGCTCAACCAACGAGTCGGGCGCCTCAAGGCGCTTGCAAAGATTGATCTCCGCTTCTGCTATTATGTTCTTCAGGATGAATTGAAGAAGATCG
>NZ_JAVRBF010000685.1:0-280 GCF_032436805.1 Streptomyces sp. P17
TAAGGTTCATAAAGGAAGTATACATTACATCCGCACCTTGCTGTTGCAGTTCACTAAACTCTCTTATAGCGGAGTCCAGACCTGCGTCTTCAATAGCTTTTATCCATTGAGGATCCGATCCCGGCTCCATAGACAAGTCTATGATTTCACCGGCTCCCCTCATCTTATTGATATCCGGAGTAATATTTTTAAGCCCCTCAATGAGCTCATTTTGCATCTTTTCAGATATTTTTTCGGTCTGTCTTGCTCCAAAAAGTTTTTTTACAACGATCCTTACATC
>NZ_JAVRBF010000686.1:0-279 GCF_032436805.1 Streptomyces sp. P17
CCTACAGCCCTCCAGCAACGGAGTTGATCGGCAGCAGCGCGACGTTCAACAGTTGGCAGCGCAATAAACTAATGATCGTTGTTGACGAAATCAAAATTGACGAACGCCGAGAACTAATCGAAATCATGAAACCTTGGATTGGCGACGATCGAATTCAAATCCAGTCCAAAGGCGAAAATCAAGAAATGGAAGACAACCCGGCGAACTATTGCTTCTTTAGCAATTATAAAGACGCAATCCCGCTTGTTAGTTCTGGACGACGTTATGCCATTTTCTATT
>NZ_JAVRBF010000687.1:0-279 GCF_032436805.1 Streptomyces sp. P17
CGTGAAAAACCGTTCTAATGTGCAACCACGTCTTGTTCGTCGTCAGGCTGAATGGCGATATGCTGCTTTGACGGAACCATTCCTGTCGAGTGATAAGCTCTTTGATGTGAAGCCTGCTACCTACGAAAGCGTCAAGGCTGCACTTCAGAATGAAACCGTTCTCAACTGGCAATGGCGTACCAAACTTCAGCGTGTGAAGTTCATTGATGAGTACGTCCGTTCTGCTGTTGATGAAGGTACTGTCATCACCAAGGTCTCTTGGATGCAGGTTAAGGGCAT
>NZ_JAVRBF010000688.1:0-279 GCF_032436805.1 Streptomyces sp. P17
TAGTCTTAGCGCATCCTGTATTAGACCGCTACAGCCGAGATTTAAAGCAGATAACGCACTATGAACGCGAACTAATAGAAAGTACAGGCGGGGTAGAAGATGCTTTACTAAATAAATATATAGCTGAACGTATAGGAGGGATGAAAAACAACAAGAACAGAATAGCTAGCAACCGTATTTTATTAACTAGTATTTACACAGCTATGGATATAGAAGAACCCACTAAATTTAAGCGTTCGCAGATTAAGGATAAAGTAGATGCTTTACTAACAACGTGGG